>CAYSOD010000018.1:0-20501 GCA_964432385.1 uncultured Rubrivivax sp. | reverse complement strand
AAGCTCCGATGACAACATCTCACAACGTGGCACAGTCACCGGCCGAGGAAGAAGACACGGGCTCTCTCGAGACAGCACCGTCGCCGTTGGCGTCGTGGTGGGCGCTCACGGTCCTGCTGATCCTGGCGCTTTACACCATCGCCGACCGGCCGGTGGTCAACCTGCAGGTCGAGCCGCTGCGCAAGGAGCTCGGCCTGAGCGACTTCCAGATCGGGCTGGTCCAGGGCGTGAGCGTGGCGCTGATCACCGCCGTGGTGGCCTACCCGATCGCCTGGCTGGCTGACCGCTTCGGTCGCCGCCGGGTGCTCGCGGCATCGATCGCGGTGTGGTGCGTCGCGCTCGTGCTGTCCGGGCTGGCCAGGTCCTTCGAGGAGCTCTTCATCGCCACCGCCCTGGTCGGCGCCGGCGAGGCCGCGCTGATACCGATCGCGCTGGCGATGATCCCTGAGCTGTTCCGTGGCGACAGGCGGCACCTGGCCAACTCGGTGCTTCTGGTCGGCGGCCGGCTGGGCCTCGGGGCCGTGATCGCGTTGTCGGGCTGGCTCATCCTCGCCGTCGACACGTGGCGGCACCTGCTGCCGGCACCGCTGGACACGATGTCGACATGGCGGCTGGCGCTGTTCGCGGTCGCGCTGCCCGGCGTGGTGCTGGTGCCGCTGATCCTCACGATGCCGCGCCAGCGACGGCTGCCCCTCGCACCGCGAGGGTGGCGCCCGGGCGACCCAGGGGCATCGGACTTCCGGGCGCCCGCGCCGCCGGCCTGGCCATTCCTGAGAGAGGAGAAAGCCGCCTTCGCCAGTTTCTACATCGGGATCGGCATGCAGTCGATGGCCATCGGCTGCGTGCTGAGCTTCGCGCCAGTGGTCGCGATGCGGGTGATGGGCGCCACCCCGGTGCAGACCGGCAACGGCATGGGTGCTGCCACGCTGACGGCCACGATCCTGGGTTTCGTGATCGCCATGCTGGCCAACCGGGTGCTGGGCCCCCGCGTTGGCCCTCGCTTGGCGCCGCTGGCCCTGCTGGCCGCGGCAGGCTGCGCCGCAATGCCCGTCGTCGCGATGATGTCCAGCGGTGAGCCGATGCACCTGTTCGTCGCCACCGGCGCCTTCCTGACCATGGTGATGGCCGGCACGTTGCTGTATCCCACCGCTCTGCAAGAGATGACGCCAGCGCCGATGCGGGCGCGGCTCGCAGCCCTTTCGCTCACCGCGAACATCGTGTGCTCGGCGCTGGGTCCCGCCATCGTCGGCGCCCTGTCAGACCAGATGAAGGGGCGTCCAGACGGCCTGCTGGTCGCGATGACCTCCGTGGCGCTGGTCGCGCTGGTGCTGTCCGTCGTGGTGCTCCTGCCGCTGGCCTTCCGCTATCCGACCACCGTGGCCTCCGCGCGCCGCGCCGAGGCGGCAGCGCAAGGGGCCTGAGCGTATCCACCCGGGAACCTGCACCGCAGCGGGCAGCGGCATGGGGTCTGGGCCCGGCCGGAGATGACTGCAGACCGTCTGTACCCTGCCTTCGTACGCTGCCCTCGCAAGGCCCTGCCGGAGGATTCAGGGGCAGACCTACACTGCACAGCAACCGAGCGCGCGCCCGGCGCGCGGCCCCACCCACCAGCCAGAGCCCCCGCCATGCCGACGCTGTTCACCCCCCCGCAACGCGCCCAATACGAGCGCGACGGTTACCTGCTGATCAACGGCCTGTTCGACGCGCAGGAGACGGCTTTCCTGCGTGCCGCCATCGAGAAAGACCCACAGCTGCACGCCAGCCTGTACGACCGCAAGGACTCGCAGGGCAAGGCCACGCGCATGGCCACCTGGAACCACCCTGGCGACAGCGTGTACGGCCTGGCGGCACGAACGCACCGTGTGGTGGACACCATGGAAGACATGCTCGGCGGCGAGGTCTATCACTACCACTCCAAGCTCACGGCCAAGGAGCCCTTTGAGGGCGGCGCCTGGGAATGGCACCAGGACTACGGCTACTGGTACCACAACGGCTGCCTGTTCCCGTACATGGCCAGCGTGATGGTGGCGCTGGACCGCACCACCCGTGAAAACGGTTGTCTGCAGGTGCTGCGCGGCTCCCACCACGCCGGGCGCGTGGACCACGGGGTGCTCCCGGGTGAACAGGTCGGCGCAGACCCTCGGCGGGTGCAAGAGATGCTCGAGCGCTTTGAACGTGTGTACGTGGAGATGGAGCCGGGTGACGGCCTGTTCTTCCACAGCAATGTCATGCACCGCTCCGACCAGAATCGCTCGCCCGACCGGCGCTGGACCGTGCTGTTCTGCTACAACGCGGCGCGCAACAACCCGTACCTGGACCACCATCACCCGCGCTACACGCCGCTGTCCAAGGTGGACGATGGGGCTGTGCGGGCCGCCGGCCTGCGCTTTGCCGACGCCGACGAACACTTCTTCCGCAAGACCTTCGCGAACCCGCCGGAGCTCGGCAAGCGCTACGAGCAGGCTGCGGCAGCGGGCTACGGCGCGCAGGACGTTGAAGCCTTGGCCACACCCCAACGCAGCGCCTGATCGACGGCGCGCCCCAGGCGTGCCGACACAATAGCGCGCATGGTCTCGCCCCCTGAGCTTTCACTGCCTGGCGCTGCCGCATTGCTGCTTGCAGCAGTGACGGGAGGGCTCTGCGTGGGGGTGCTCTGGTGGGCACGCGCCCGCCGCGCCAGGGCCTGGGCTCGCCTGCGCCTGCGAGACAGCCCTGACACCCAGTTCGCCACCCAGATTGCCTCGCAGGCCGCGCTGCTGGAGGCGCTGCCCAACCCGGTCTTTGTCCGTGGTCCGGACACCCGTTTTCTGGACTGCAACCGGGCTTATGAGCTGGCCTACGGCGTGCGCAAGGCCGACCTGATCGGCACGACGGTTCTGGACCTGCACTACCTGGACCCGCAACTGCGGCGTGCGCATCAGCTGGACTGCGAAAGCTTGCTGGCCCAGGGCGGGCAACGCAGCGGGGAGCAGATGGAGGTCTGGGCCGACGGCCGGCAGCGCACAGTGCTATACCAGCGTCAGGTCTTCGACCTGCCTGATGGGCGCCGTGGCGGCATGGTCGGGGTGCTGACCGACATCTCGGCCCTCAAGCAGGCCGAGGCGGCGGCCTTGCGCGGCGAAGACAGGTTGCGTCGTCTGCTGGACGCCTTCCCCGGCTACGCCGTGATGACCGACAAGCAGCTGCGCTATGCCTATGTCAACAAGACCATGGCGCAAAGCATGGGGGTGACCCCGGAGTCCATGATCGGCCGGCCGATCGACGAATTCATCGGGCCCGAACGCGCTGCCCGGTACCGCGAGTTGGCGGGCAGCCCGCCCGGCACGCGCCACATGGAGGAACGCATCGAACCTTCCGCCGGCGGGCGACGCCGGCGCTTCTTCGAGGTGACAGCCATCATCGGCCCGAATCCGCAGGATGGCAGCGGCGTGGACTTTGCCTTCGGGATAGACGTCACCTACACCCGGCGCGGTGCCGAGTACGAGCGGCTGCGCAGCCGGGTGCTGGAGTTGATCGGCCGACAGGCTGCGTTGAAGGACATCCTCGACGAACTCATCACCAGCGTTCAGAAGATGGCGCCCGGCACGCTTTGCTGCGTCGTGCCCTGGCCGCTGCGTGAGCTGTCCACCGCGCAAGGCGGGCTGGGCGCCATGCCCGCCGTCTGGTTCGAGGCCATGACCGAGGAGCTTGCTGCGGCCGATGCCACAGGCGCCGCCTTGCATGCACACACACCTGCGGTGCGCCTGCTGGCCGTGGACCTGGCGAAGGAGGTTCCCGATCATCCGTTGGCCCGTGCGGCAGCGCGGGCTGGCCAAGGTTGCTGCTGGTGTGAGCCGGTGGCCGGATCAGATGGCCTGACCCTTGGACTTCTGGCCGTGCATTACGACCGCGCCGTGGAGCCTGATCGCCTGGACCTCCTGCTGCTGACGGAGGTGGGGCAACTGGTCGGGCTGGCGCTGGACCGGCACCGCACCACGCAGCAACTGCACAACCAGGAAGCCGAACTGCGGGAAAGCCGGCGCCAGTTGCAGGTGACCTTCGAGAACATGCACGACGGCGTCCTGCGCATCAACAGCCAGGGCATCATCGACCGCGTCAACGTGGCCATGGCCAGGATGCTGGGGTTCGAGCGCCCAGAAGACCTGGAGGGGTCGCCCATCGCCAGCTTCTACGCCGAGGACGAGACCCGCTTGCGGGTTCGCGAACGCATGGAACTGGAGGGCCAGATCGTGGGCTTTCGCTGCCAGGCGCGGCGCCGCGACGGCAGGCTGATCTGGGTGGACTTCACGGCCCACCGGGCCTTCGACGCCGAGGGCCGTGTCACAGGCAGCGAGGGGGTGGTGCGCGACGTCAGCGCGCAGATCGAGTTCGAGCAGGCGCTCGAGACCGCGCGCGATGCGGCTCAGGCCGCCGCGGAGGTCAAGAGCAACTTCCTGGCCAACATGAGCCATGAAATCCGCACGCCGATGAACGCCATCCTCGGCCTGACGGAGCTGGCCCTGCGTACCGAACTGACGCCACGGCAGGCGGACTATCTGGGCAAGGTGCAGGACGCTGCCGGGCGCTTGTTGGCCATCCTCAACGGGATCCTGGACCTGTCCAAGATCGAAGCGCACAAGATGACGCTGGAATCCGTGGCGTTTCGCTGGGACGAGGTGATGGCAGGTGCGGCGAACCTGCTGGCGGCGCAGATCGAGGACAAGGGGCTGGAGTTGCACCTCTCGCAAGCCCCTGAGGTGCCCAACAACCTGGTGGGCGACCCGCTGCGCATCGGCCAGGTCTTGACCAACCTGGTGGGCAACGCCTGCAAGTTCACCGAGCGCGGACAGATCGTCGTCGCCACCTCCCTGGTCGCCCGCGAAAGCGGGCCCGGGCAGGACCGCGTCCGCCTGCGCGTGGACGTCCGCGACAGCGGCATCGGCCTGACACCCGAGCAGGCGCAGCGCCTGTTCCAGCCCTTCTCCCAGGCTGACGAGTCCACCACCCGGCGCTTTGGCGGCACCGGTTTGGGTCTGGCCATCTCGCGCCAGCTGGTGGAGATGATGGACGGCCGCATCTGGGTGGACAGCACCCCAGGGGTGGGCAGCAGCTTCAGCTTCGAGATCGCGCTGGGCGTGGGCCCCCAGGGGAACGACGCAGTGCCCGCAGCACAAGGTCCCGGACAGGGGATGTCTCCCTCGACGGATGGGGCCAAGCTGCGCATCAGCAATGGCCCGATGTCACCACAGGCGGGGCTCAGCACGGGCCCGGACATGCTGGCCAGCCTGCGGGGGGCCCGGGTGCTGCTGGTGGAGGACAACGCCATCAACCAGCAGGTGGCTACCGAGCTGTTGACCCAGGCGGGCCTTCACGTGGAGGTGGCCGCCCATGGCCAGGAGGCCCTGGACGCCCTGGCCCGGCGTGAGGCCGAGCAGGCTGGCACCGCGCCAGGCGATGGCGGACCCAACCCGTCTGACGTGGCACACCGTCCCCTGCCCTACGACTGCGTGCTGATGGACCTGCAGATGCCTGTGATGGACGGCTACACGGCGGCCGCCCGGATCCGCGCCAACCCGGCCTGGGTCCAGTTGCCCGTGATCGCGATGACGGCCGACGTCCTGGCAGAGGACCGCGCCCGAGTCCTGCAAGCGGGGATGAACGACCACATCGCCAAACCCATCGTGCCTCAGGACCTGCTGCACCGCCTGTCGCGTTGGGTGAGGGGCCGGCCCCCCGCCTCCCGCAGCGATGACCCCTCGTCTTTGCGCGACGGGTCTGTCAGCCGCCCAGACCCTCACGTCCCAGGCGACTGGGCGCAGCTGACCGCCGCCCCCCTGAGCCTGGACGTCCAGGGGGCGCTGCGCAACATCGGGGGGCGCCCTGATCTGTTGAACAGGCTGCTGCTGGACCTCTTGCATGACCACGGGGAGGACGGCCGGTTGCTGGAGCGCGCCATGGCCGAGGGCGACCTCGGCACAGCCGCACGGGTGGCCCACACGCTCAAGAGCGTGGCCGGCACGCTCGGCGCTTCCACCTTGCAAGGCCGGGCAGCAGCGCTGGAATCCGCGCTGCGCGCGGGCCAGCCTGGCGCGACTGGCCTGGCCCAGGCACTGGCTGAGGCCGTGGATGCGCTGATGGACAGTCTTCGCCGCTGGGCCACAGCGCAGGGCGTCGTTCATGAGCTGGAAAGCGCCGACATCGAAAACCCCGTGAGCGGCACCACCCCGCAAACCACCGCTTGGGACCGGACGCAATGGCTCGCGCAATGGGCGCAACTGCGCACCCTCCTCAGCGAGATGGACCCGGAGGCTGCCGAACTGGCCGCCCGCTTGCATCACCAAGGCAAGCGCCAGGGGGCGCCTGCGGAGCTGGCCAGCGCCAGCCTGCGCCTGTGCCAGCACGCCAAGCGCTTCGAGTTCGACGACGCGCAGCACTGGCTCGATCGGGTCGTCACCCTGAGCACCGACTGGCCGGGCTCGGCACCGTGACGGGCCAACCCTCCACGGCGCGCGCAGCCGCCTGGATGGCCGGGTGGCTGGTCATGATGACCGCCATTGCGGTGGCCGGGCGCGAGGCCACGCGGGAGCTGTCGGTCTTCCAGGTCATGCTGCTGCGCTCGCTCATCGGTCTGGTGGTGCTGGCGCCGCTGGTTCGGGCGGCAGGCGGGTTGCGGGCCATGCGTACGGGGCGGCTGCCGGCGCACGGCCTGCGAAACCTCGTTCACTACGCCGCGCAGGCAGGTTGGCTGGCCGCATTGGCCTTGATTCCTCTGGCGCACGTGGTGGCGCTGGAGTTCACGATGCCCATCTGGACCGCCCTGCTGGCCTATGCGTTCCTGGGCGAGAAGCTCGATGCGCGCAAACTCGCGGCCATCGTCCTGGGCATGGCCGGTGTGGCGCTCATCGTGCGGCCGGCTGCCGGCGCTGCGTTCAGCGTCGGGCACCTGATCGCGCTGGTGGCGGCCGTGGGCTTTGCCGTCTCGGTGACCATGGTCAAGTCCCTCACCCGCACCGACTCGGCCACGCAGATGATGTTCTGGATGCTGGTGCTGCAGTCTTTCATCGGCGCTGTGCCAGCCGTCATCCACTGGCAGACACCGGTGGGCATGCAGTGGGTGTGGATCGTGGTGGTGGGGCTGTGCGGCACCTGCTCCCACTACTGCATGGCCCGCGCCATGGCCCATGCGGAAGCCACGGTGGTGGTGCCCATGGACTTTCTGCGCCTGCCACTGACGGCGGCGGCCGGCTGGGCGCTGTATGCCGAGCGCTGTGACCTGGCCACGCTCATCGGCGCAGCCTTGATTCTTGGGGGCAACGCGGTCAACCTACGACGTCCAGGACACTGAGCGCCCCTGCCCTGAACCGATTCCACCGCAAGGAGAGCCCCGCCATGACCCTGCCCACCCACGACGCGCTCAGCGAGCTTTCGGGCACCCCTGCGGACACCCTGGCGGCGGCGCGTTTGCTTTGGCGCCACCGTGAGTCCGGGCAGGCCCTGGACGCGCTGCCCGCCGAGCTGAGACCGTCGGACCGCACCACGGGCCACGCCATCCAGGCGCGGCTGCCCGAGGTGACGGGCCGCGGCGTGGTGGGCTGGAAGATCGCGGCCACCAGCGCTGCCGGCCAGGCGCACATCGGCGTGTCCGGCCCCTTGGCCGGGCGGGTGCTTGAAGGGCTGGTCGATGGCGACGGCGCTGTGGTGTCGCTGAGCGGCAACCTCATGTGCGTGGCCGAGCCGGAGTTCGCCTTCCGGTTCGGGCAAGCGCTGGCTCCGCGGCCGACCCCTTACACGGTGGAGGACGTGCTGCAAGCCGTGGACGCCATGCTGCCGTCCATCGAGGTGCCCAACTCACGGTTCCACGACTTCGCGCGCGCCGGCGAGGCCCAGCTGATCGCCGATGACGCCTGTGCCCACCGCTTTGCGATCGGCGTGCCCACCGCCGTCGACTTGCGGGCCCTGGACCTGCGCACGCATCGCGTGCGCGCCGAGGTTCGCGGCGCCGACGGCAGCGTGCACACCACCCGCGAAGGCGACGGCACCGCCGTGCTGGGTGACCCGAGAGTGGCCCTGGCCTGGCTGGTCAACGAGTTGTCGGGGCTCGGCATCGCCCTGGAGCCCGGGCAGTGGGTGTCCACAGGGACCTGCATGGTGCCGCTGGCCGTGCGGCCTGGCGACGAAGTCGAGGTGAATTACGGCGTGCTGGGGCGGCTGAGGCTGGGTTTTCAAGATTGAAGGTGATCGAGATCGCAAGTTCCCCATCGGCCGCGCTGAGGAGCATGACCTAGGGAAATCCTTAGGTTTCGATCTCGAAAATCATCTGGCGATTTCGAAAGAGCCTGCTTACAGTCTGGAGGTCTTCAATCCCCGCAGCGTGCTGCGCCTTGCATGAGCCCCATCAGTTTTTCAGTCCAGGCCAAGCACGTGCTCATCAGCGGTGGTTGCGGAGGCATCGGGTCGGCCTTTGCCTCGGCCTTCATCCAGCATGGCGCGCGGGTCACCGTCACCGATCTGAAGCCGCCGTCTGAGGCGCTGCTTGAGGCGGGAGCTCGCTTCGAGCCCCTGGATGTCACCCAGGACGACCAGGTCAACGCCCTGGCGCAGAAGATCGAACGACTTGACGTTCTGATCCACTGCGCGGGCCGACTCAAGCGCTGGGAAGAGCACCAGCCGGACGTCTTTCGCGACATCGTCGACATTCATCTGTTCGGCAACGTGCGCCTGGCGGCGGCGTTCAGGCCTCACCTGAAGCAAACCCGCGGCTGCATGATCAACATCGCGTCGATGTACAGCTACTTTGGCGCACCGCAGGTGCCCGCCTACGCCGCCGCCAAGACGGCAGTCGTGGGGCTGACCCGCTCGCTGGCGCTCGCCTATGCCGAAGACGGCATCCGCGTCAACGCCATCGCACCCGGATGGATCGCCACCGAGATCAGCCGCGGCGGGCGCGAAAACCCTGAGTTCAATGAAAAGCTGCTGGCCCGCTTGCCCAGCAAGCGTTGGGCTGAGCCAGAAGAACTGGCGGGCACGGCGCTCTTCCTCGCGTCGCCAGCGTCAGCGCTGATCAACGGCGTGACGATCCCGGTAGACGGCGGCTACACGGCCGCCTGACTTCGCGATAGGTGTCTGAGTGGAACCTTCAACAACGAGGAGATCTAGATGAGACATACCCTGGGCGCGCTGGCCGTAGCGACGGCATTGACTTTCAGTGCCGGATCGGCCCTTGCGCAGGCTTTCAACTGGAAGAAGCACGATGGTCAGACCATCAACCTGCTGCTGAATAACCACCCCTGGTCCCAGGCGATCAAGGACATGGCTGGTGATTTCACAGCCAAGACTGGCATACGCCTGCGGGTGGAGATCTTCAACGAGGAACAGTTCCGGGCGCGCCTGAACACCATGCTGCAGGCCAAGTCCAGCGACATCGACGTGTTCATGTCGCTCAAGTTCCGTGAAGGCGCCATGTACGACAAGGCCGGGTGGTTCGCCAACCTCACCCCACTGCTCAACTCTGCCGAGGCCACCTCGCCAGAATTCAACTTCAACGACTTCGGTGAGGGCCTGCGCCGAGCCGAGACCATTGGCGGCAAGCTGGTGGGCCTTCCCATCAATCTGGAGGGGCCTCTGTTCTACTGGAACAAGGACATCTTTCAGAAGTGCAACGTCCCCGAGCCGATGTTCCTGGAGGATCTGCCGGACACCGCGGCCAAGCTCAAGGCCTGTCCTGCCCGCGGTGACGCCACGGTCTGGGCCGCACGCGGCATCCGCGGCGCCATCTCCTATGCGGTGTCAGGCTTCATCTACAACAGCGGCGGCGACTTCGCAGGATCCAACGGCAAGCCCAGCATGTGCAATCCCAACACCATCAAGGGTGCTGAGATGTACGCCAACCTGCTGAAGGACCATGGCCCTCCAGGTGCAGCCAATCACACCTTCACTCAGGTGATCGAGATGCTGGGCCAGGGCCGGCTCGCGATGACCCACGAGTCGTCCAATGAGTTTGCGAACGTCATGAAGTTCCCGGGCCGGGATAAGGACATCGGCATCAAGGTACTGCCCAAGGGGCGCGCCTCGGGCATCTCCAAGCCCATCGTGTTCGGCTGGGGCGTTTCCGTATCCAACTTCTCCACCAAGAAGGAACCGGCCTGGTACTTCCTGCAGTGGGCAACGAGCGCCGAGATGCAGACCAAGCTGGTGAAGAACGGCGTCGCCCCGCCACGGTCGTCGGTGTTCAACGGACCGGAATTCCGGGCCTGGACCACCGAGTTGCCCATCCGCCAATCCTGGGCCAACGCGCTGGTGGAAATCAGCAAAACGGGCACAGCCATCTCTTTCCCTCCAACCGAGCGAGTGGTCGAGGCGCGTGAGATGGTGGGCGGCGCAGTCCAGAAGATCTTCCTGGGCCAGGGCAATGCGCGCGACACCATGTGCGCGCTTGACGCCGACCTCGCCAAGCTGCAGTAAGGTCGACAACGACGATGAAGGCCCAGCGGGCAGCGTCGCTGCAGGGGCTGATGTGGCCCGCGGTGGCCTTTGTCGTCTTGATGGTTGTCTTCCCCTTCGGCTATGCCTTCTGGCTCAGCCTGATGGACTACAAGATTGGCCAGTCCCACCAGTTCATCGGACTGGGCAATTACAAGGCGCTGTGGGCCGACCCGCAGTTCTGGAACGGGGCACGGCTAAGCGCCATCCTCTACCTGACGGCGCTGGTGCTGCAGTTGGTGCTTGGGGTGGCGCTGGGCATGTTGTTGCATCGAGTGCAGTTCATGCGCGGATTGGTGCGCACGCTGATGGTGTCACCCTTCATGCTGCCGCCGGTGGTCATCGGCATGATGTCCATCGTCGTCCTCGACCCGGGGATGGGGGTGGCCAATTACCTGCTGCGCTCGGTGGGTCTGCCCACCAGCCTGTTTCTGGCCTCCACCGACTACGTGATCTTCACGGTGGTGCTGATCGACACCTGGCAGTGGACCCCTTTCGTGGCGCTGATCGTGCTTGGCGGGCTGCAATCCCTTCCCACCAAGATCTATGAGGCAGCGTCCATCGACGGCGCCACCGGCTGGCGTGAGTTCGCCTACATCACGCTGCCGCTGCTCGGACCGACCATCCTCACGGCCGCAGTACTTCGCAGCGTGGACCTGCTGCGATTCTTCGACGTCATCTACATCACCACGCAGGGGGGCCCGGGTTACGCCTCGTCGACCCTGAACATCTACGCCTACCGCAAGGCCTTCGAGTTCTCCGACATTGGCTACGCGTCGGCGCTCATGATCACCTTGAGCACCATCGTTCTCGGTGCAGTGTTGGTGTTCTCTCAGCTTCGAAAAAAGGTGACTTGGTGATGCGATCGTTGACGCGCCACCTCATGGGGCTGCAAGTCTTCATCCTGTGCTTGGCGCTGTTCGCGCCCATCGCCTGGATGGTTCTGGCCAGTTTCAAGAACCGGACAGACATCACCAAGTACCCGCCGCAACTGCTGTTCACACCCACCCTGGACAACTACCGCCAGTTGTTCACACGCACCGATTTCCTGGAGAACACGCTCAACAGCTTCTATGTGGCCGGAGGCTCCACGCTGCTGGGCCTGGTGCTGGCCGTTCCTGCAGCCTATGCCATCTCATGGCACCGGCTGGTGTGGCCCGCAACACTGACGCTGTTTGCGCGCCTGGCGCCGGGCACGCTGTTCCTGCTGCCCTGGTTCATCATGTTCTCCAACCTTGGGCTGTCGGGAACCCACTTTGCGCTGATCGTCACGCACGCGGTGATCACTGTGCCCATCGCTCTGTGGACACTGCTGCCGCACTTTGACGGCCTGCCCCGCGAGCTGACCGAGAGCGCCCAGATCGACGGGTGCGGGGCCTTGCGCATCCTGCTGCTGATCGCGTTGCCGGTGGTGATGCCCGGCCTGATCGTCGCAGTCATCCTGTCGTTCATCTTTTCCTGGAACTATTTTCTATTTGCGCTGGCGCTGTCGGGCATCAGCTCGAAGACGGCCATCGTGGCCTCGTTCAACTTCATCGGAGAGGGCGTCACCAATTGGGGTGCCCTGATGGCGGCGGCCACCGTGATCGCGATGCCGCCCATCGTCCTGACCTTCCTGATCCAGAGAAAACTGGTCGCTGGCCTGTCCTTCGGGGCGGTGAAGGGGTGATGGCATGAAGGCGGCGCGATTCGAAGGCGAGGGCCGGATCACGATCGTGCAGGCTCCGGTGCCTTGCCCTGCGGATGGCGAGGTGCTGTTGCGCGTGGTGACGTGCTCGCTGTGCGGCAGCGATCTGCGCCCATGGCGCAACGGCTGGCCGCTGACGCCCGGCCACGAGATCATGGGCGTTGTCGAGCACCCCGGCCACCCGCAACACGGCCAGCGCTGCCTGGCCTACATCCCCGTGTGGTGCGGCCAGTGTCCCGAGTGTGGCCACGGACACCAGCATCTGTGTCGCCATGCGAAGGCGCTGATCGGCTGGCAGCGCGACGGAGGCTACGCCCAGTACGTTGCCGTGCCCTCGCAATGCCTGTTGCCGGTTCCTGATGACGTGCCGGATCACCTCGCGCCGCTGCTGCTTGACACCATCGGCACTGCTGGTCACGGTATCCGATTGAGCCGCAAGATGGTCGACGGCGGCCGCGTTCTGGTGCTTGGTGCCGGACCGATCGGCCTGGGCGGGCTGCTGGTGCTGCAGCACTTCGGGTTTCACGCCATCGACATCTTCGACCCCAACCCCTGGCGTCGGGGCTTTGCCGCGTCTCTGGGCGGCAACCCGTTGGAAGCCGTAGACGCGACCTGCGCCTACGACCTGGTGCTCGAGTGCAGCGGCAAGGACGCTGGACGACAGGCGGCGCTTGAGGCGGTCAGGCCCCTGGGGGCCGTGGTACAGCTGGGCGAGTCCGATGCCTGGCAGGTGCAGGAGACCAAGGCCATACGCCGTAAGGACTTCTACGTCATCCGTTCGTTTTACTTCCCCATCGCCGAGTTCAACGACAACCTCGACATCCTGCGTCAGGCCCGACCTCGGTTTGAGACGCTGGTCGATGCCCAGGTTCCGCTCGAGGGCCTGTCAACGCTGTTTGCCCAGTTTGCTGCAGGCCAGCGCCTCAAACCGCAACTTCATCTCCATGACTGAATCCCCCAAGGCCGGCGTTTCCGTGCGCAACGTGAAGAAGAGCTATGGCGAGGTCCGGGTGATCCGCGAGCTGAGCGTGGATATCCATGCGGGGGAGTTCCTGGTGTTCGTCGGGCCCTCGGGCTGCGGCAAGTCCACCCTGCTGCGCATGATCGCCGGCCTGGAGGGGTTTGAGTCAGGCGAGATCTTCATCAACGACAAGCGGGTCAACGACCTGCACCCCAGCCAGCGGGACATCGCCATGGTGTTTCAGGAGTACGCGCTGTACCCGCACATGTCGGTGCGCCGCAACATGGGGTTCGGGCTGAAGATGCGCGGCTACGCCAGCGCCGAGGTTGAACGCCGGATCAACGAGGCGGCGGCCGTGTTGCAGATCGAACCGCTGCTCGAGCGCAAGCCCCGCGAGCTCTCGGGCGGCCAGCGTCAGCGCGTGGCCATGGGGCGCGCCATCGTGCGCAATCCCCAGGTGTTCCTCTTCGACGAGCCGCTGTCGAACCTGGACGCCAAGCTGCGGGTCGACATGCGCTCGGAAATCAAGGCCTTGCATCAGCGGCTGCAAACCACCTCGGTCTACGTCACCCATGACCAGGTCGAGGCCATGACCATGGCCGACCGTATCGTGGTGCTGAACAAAGGCGAGATCGAGCAATTGGGTACGCCACTGGACCTGTACGAAAAGCCCGTCTCTCGCTTCGTCGCCGGGTTCCTCGGTTCGCCTCCGATGAACTTCATCCCGGTTCAACTGTCACCAGGGCGCGCGGATCTGCTCAACGGCCAATCGGTGCCCCATGCCGGCGCCGCCCACGCGCAGGCCCATCTGGGTGTGCGACCGGAAAACCTGCGCCTGGTGGGGCCGGACGAACCGGCGCTTCTGCGCGGCGAGGTCTCGCTGATCGAGCCGTTGGGCGCCGACACCCTGATCACCGTCAAGAATCCGGCTGTCCGCCTCATCGCCCGGGTCAGTGGCATCTCGCCGCTGCGACCAGGCCACAACGTGGGCCTGAGCTGGGCGCCCCAGCACCAGCATCTCTTCGATGCGTCAAGCGGCTTGCGAGTGACATGAGTCGCCTGATCTGCCTGGGCCTGGTTGTGAAGGACCTCGTCTTTCGCGTCCACGCCATTCCTTACTCCCCACAGAAACTCGCCGCCAACAGCTTGCGGGTTCAGTTTGGGGGCATGGCGGCGACGGCTGCTGCCGCCGCCGCGGCGCTGGGCGGCGACGTGGAATTCTGGGGCCGAGTCGGAGACGACGATGCCGGGCGCGAGGCCGAACATGCACTGAAGCAGCAAGGTGTGGTCCCACACGTGCGGCCCACCACAGGCGCTGCCACACCCACATCGGCCGTGATCGTGGACGACCGCGGCGAGCGCATGCTGGCCGTGTACAAGAGCACGCTCGACCCGGACCCTGGCTGGCTGCCCCTGGAGCGATTGGCTGGTGCTGGCGCCGTCCACGCCGATTTCCGCTGGCCGCAAGGCGCCGCGGCGCTGTACGAGGCTGCCGCCGCGCAGGGTATCGCCCGGGTGCTGGACGCCGATGCGGGTGAAGCCCAGGAGCTCCAGGCCCTTCTGCCGCTGGCCAACCACGTGGTGTTTTCCGAGCAGGGATTGCTGAGTTGTGCTGGCGACAAACCTCCCGAAGAAGCGTTGCGTAGCATCGCATGTGCGCCTGGCAAGGTATTGGGCGTGACGCTTGGCGAAAGGGGAAGTCTGTTCCTGCACGAGGGGCAGTTGCAGGCCTTTGCGGCACCGCTCATCCAGGCCCGGGATACCAACGGTGCTGGCGATGTCTTCCACGGAGCCTACGCGCTGGCGCTCGCTCGTGGCCTGCCGTGGCCCGAGGCGGTGCGCTATGCCACCACTGCAGCCAGCCTCAAGTGCACCCGCGACAACGGCTGGGACCGACTGCCCCACCATGACGAGGTGCTGGCTTTCAGCCTTGATGTCGACGGCAACTCCAAGGCATCCGTGCCCTGGACAAGCGCCTAGGGAACATGGCTGACACGCTGTCACCGCGCGCGCGCAGGGAGAAGATCCTCAGCCTGATCCAGCAGGCGGGCTACATGCCCATTGAAGCCCTGACCTCGAACTTCCAGGTCACGCCGCAAACCATCCGGTTTGATCTCAATGTACTTGCCGACGAAGGCAGAGTGGTGCGGCACCACGGCGGCGCGTCGATTCCGTCGAGTGTCATCAACACCGACTACGACGCCCGACGTGTCGATTTCGCTGACGCCAAGGCCAGCCTGGCGCGAGCCGTGGCTGACTCGGTGTCCGACAAGAGCGCTGTCTTCATCGCACTGGGTACCACCATGTTGGCCATGGCCAACGCGCTGCTGGCCCGCTCTGGACTCAAGGTCATCACCAACCACACCGAGGCGGCCCAGGTCTTGGCAGCTCGACCGGGCTTCGACGTGGTGGTCCTTGGAGGACGCCTGGATGCGCGCAACCTGGGCACCACCGGCCCGATGACCGTCGAGGCCGTTGCGGGGTATCGGCCGGATGTGTGCATCTTCAGCGCCGGCGGCGTCGATCATGAGGGCAACATCCTTGACTACTACGAGCACGAAGCCGCCGTTGTACGGCTGATGCTCAGGCGCGCACGCCGAAGCATCCTTGCGGTCGATCACAGCAAGTTCGGCCGCAGTGCGTCTGTTCTGGTGGGCAACGTGGCGGACATCGATCAGTTGGTGACGGACAAGGCACCACCAGCGGCGATACGCAAACTGCTGAAACTGCACAAGACTGAACTGATACAGGTCCGAGAACGAAAGACAGGAAACGATGTCAGCCGTGGCCAACCCTCTTGACAATCTGAAGCGCCCCTCGGGGGCCTTTGCCATGCTCGCAATTGACCAGCGGGAATCGATGCGCGCGATGTTTGCGGATTACCAGACCGCACCCGTGACCGATCAGCAACTCACGGCATTCAAGCTGGAGGCGCTGCGCGTGCTCACGCCGCTTGCCTCTGCGGTGCTGATCGACCGGCAGTTCGCCTGGCGCCAGGCCATCGAGGAGCAGGTTGTCGCCCCCGGGTGCGGCCTGATTGCAGCGGCTGACGAATTCATCGCTGGCGGCGATGAGATCGTGGCCGACGTGCGCATCGACGAGCAGGTGCAGCCCCTGGTCGTGAAGCAAGACGGTGCCACTGCCCTCAAGCTGCTGATCTTGTGGCGTCCTGACGAAAGTGCTCAGGTGCGCCGCGCGATGGCCATCGACTTCATCGGCCGTTGCCGCCAGGCCGGTCTGGCCAGCATCATCGAGCCGGTCTCGCGCAAACCGCGGGATGGACGACCCTGGGACCTCAACGACGGGATCCAGGCTGCCGCCGAGGAGTTGGGCTGTCTTGGCGCCGATCTGTACAAGGCTGAGGTTCCGCTGCACGGCCGAGGCGGCGAGCGAGCGGTGCGGCAAGCCAGTGCACGCCTGAACCGTACCATCCAAGGTCCGTGGGTGGTGCTGTCCTCCGGCGTATCACCAGACGACTTTCCGCAGGCCGTGGAGTGGGCCTGCCAAGAAGGAGCCAGCGGCTTCCTGGCTGGCCGAGCCGTCTGGCGCAACGTGATCGGCTGCGCGGATGTACATCGCGCCCTGATCGATGACGCTGCGGTACGCCTGCAGCGTCTGTGCGACGTGGTGGATCGCGTCGTGGTCCAGCATTGAGGCCAGCCTTCTCCACCAAGGCAGCGATGTCAAGACGGGCGCCCTCGACATGACACCAGAGGAAGAGCAGGTCCGCCAAGACCTCGCGGCGTTCTATCGCTTGATGGCGCACTTCGGGATGACCGATCTGATCGACACGCACATCAGTGCCCGGGTGCCAGGCACAGATGATCACTTTCTGATCAATCGATACGGCGTGTTGTTTGACGAGATGCGCCCGCAGGACCTGGTCAAGATCGACCTGCAGGGGCGTGTGATCGAAGGTCAGGATCACGCCTCGTCCCGTATCAACCTTGCGGGCTTCACCGTGCACTCGGCGATTCATGAGGCACGCCATGATCTGGGCTGCGTCGTTCACACGCACACTCCCGACGGCATCGCGGTGTCCTGTCAGGCCGAAGGGCTGCTGCCGATCAGCCAACACGCCCTGAAGTTCTACAACCGGATCGGCTACCACGACTATGAAGGCGTGGCGCTGGATCTCCAAGAGCGCACTCGCCTAGCCCGAAGTCTGGGGCCCCACGAGGTGATGATCTTGCGCAACCATGGCTTGGTGGCAGCCGGATCCACCATTCCCAAAGCCTTCCACAACATCATGTTCCTGGAGCGGGCTTGTCAGGCCCAGATCAAGGCGCTCAGTGGCGGCCGACCCTTGACCATGCCCACTCCCGAGGTATGCCGGCGAGCGGGCGACCAGGGCGCGAATCGCCCTGAGGTGGCCGAGATCGTGCAGCTGGGCTGGACGGCAGCCTTGCGATTGCTGCGGCCACTGTGAGCGCGGCAAGACGTCACAACGCCAGCACAGTGCCTTCAGCCGACCTCCGCCTGGGCCAGAAGCGAGGATTGCTACGCCTCGCCGATGAAAAGGGGTGCTTCTCCATGGTGGCCCTGGACCAGCGCCCGCCAATCGCACAAATGCTTTCTGCAGGGCTTGGGGTGAGCCCATCCCAGGTGGGTTTCGACCACATGGTCGCAGCCAAGCGACTGCTCGTGCAGGCGCTGGCCAGGGAAGCCAGCGCCGTGTTGATGGATCCCAATTTCGCATTGCCTGCGGGTCTGGCCTGGCTGCCGGCCCGCACGGGATTGCTGGCCACTCTGGAAGACCACCGCTTCGTGGAGACCCCGGGCGGGCGGATGTCGCGCTCAATCGCAAACTGGAGCGTCGAGAAAATCAAGCGAGCAGGCTGCGACGGGGTGAAGGTGCTGGTCTGGTATCGACCCGACGCTGCGGCAGAGGTCCTGGCCCACCAACAGGCCTATGTTCGCCAGGTGGGCGAAACATGTCGCCTGCACGACATGACATTCGTTCTCGAACTGCTGGACTACCCGTGGCACGAAGGCTCAACAAGAAGCGCAGTGGGTGATGAGTGTGAAGCTGTCGCGCAGCGGGTGGTCGACTCGCTTGGCGAATTCGCCAAACCCGAATATGCCGTAGACCTGTTCAAGCTGCAAAGCCCGTTGCCGGGGTCTGATCTGCCCGAGCAGGATGGATCAGCCGAGCACCGAGCGTCACAGCGCTGGTTCGATGACATGGGTGCCATTTGCCACGACGCCGCAGTGCCGTGGGTGATGCTGTCGGCCGGCGTGCAACCAGACCAGTTCGCCAGGGTCTTGCGCTATGCCTGTTCGGCAGGCGCCAACGGGTTCCTGGCCGGCCGCGCCATCTGGGCACCTGCGCTTGCGCACTACCCAGATCTCGATGCTTGCCGTGAATCTCTGCACACTCACGGCCTGGCAACCTTACGCAGCCTGACCAAACTCGTCCACGAGGTGGCCTGCCCGTGGACCCCCGACTACACCAGCCTGGATTCGATGCGCGCCGAGGGCGACTTTTGCGCCGCCTGTCGGTGAATCCAGAGATTCAACACCTCAGCAGTTGGGCGATCTCTTCGTCGAGTCGCGAGACGCTGCTCGGATCCGCGGCGCTGGCCGACTGGTGTCCCCAGTCAGTCTCCAATTCCACAAAACGCGCGCCAGGGATCCTTTCAGCGGCCCATCGGGCTGCTGGTGCCGGGTTGTACAGATCCAAAGTGGGGGCGGCCACCAGGGTGCGGGCTCGTACAGAAGCCAGCGCCGCGGCGGTGTCGCCAGCAAAACCTGGCGTACCCCCCACGTCATGCGCGTCATAGGCCCAGGACTGGTAGAACCAGTCGATCGGTGAGAAGCCTTGGGCTTCCCAGGCCTCGGTCCGCTGACCAATCCAGCGGATCACTGCTTCCGGGCTGTCAAATGCAGCATCCACCTGGCGCGGTGTTCTGCCGGCCAGCAACTGCATCAGCGGCACCCAGGCTTCCCATGGCCGGGACCCGCCCATCGACAGCGCGCGGCGCGAACACTCGTTGACAGCGGCCGCCCAGGGTGTGGTGCGCGCCATCGGGGTCATCGCCGCCACCCGGGCCACGCGTGAAGGATGCGACACCGCCCACTGCAAGGCCTGCATGCCCCCCATCGACGCGCCAACCACCGCATGCAGCGTGTCAACCCCTATCGCGTCCAGCACGGCGGCCTGGCTGGCCACCATGTCGCGAATCGTGAAGCGGGGGAAGGCGTGGCCGGACTGGGACGCGGCATTGGAGGGCGAAGAGGCCAGGCCGTTGCCCAGCGCGTCCACTGCCACCACCGCGAAGCGCTGGGTGTCCAGCGCACGGCCCGGGCCGATCAGCATGTCAAGCCGGTGGTGGTTCGACCCGACGGCCGACAGTGCCAGCACCACGGGCACGCCCAAATCAGGCAAACCGGGAGCACGTTGCGGGCCGTGGACCACATAAGTGACGTGGCAGTCCCGGATCAACGCCCCCGACTCAAGGGGGAAGTCTCCCAGCAGCACGTGGTGGTGCGGGGCGTCGATCCAGCCCGGTTGCATGGGCGGGTGCCGGCCGGGCCCCAGCCCGCCAATGACCTGCTTCGCACTCATGCTGTGGTGAGGCACCAACTGCGGTCACACACGGTCAAGGTGCGTGAGAACCTGGGCCTCAAGAGCGGCCGCAGTCAATGCGCGATCTCCAGTACGGTGCGCAAGGTTCTCCCCTGCCGCATCTCATCAAATCCGTCGTCGATGCGCTCGAGCGGCAGACGCTGCGTGATCAACTCGTCCAGCTTCAGCCGTCCGTCGAGATACAGGCGCGCCAGCCAGGGAAAGTCGCGCCGTGGCCGGGCGCCGCCGTAGCTCGAGCGCACGATGCGCCTCTCACCCATCATCGAGCCGAAACGCAACGACACCTTCTTGTCGACGTTGACCTTGCCCAGTATGGTCAGACTGCCGCCCGGGCGGGTGCAGTCGAGGGACAACTGCAGTGCCGTCTCTGCGCCTGCACATTCGAAGACGAAGTCCGCACCTCGACCAGAGGTCAGGGCCTTGACGCCAGCCACATGCGAGGCAGCGTCACCTTCCGCAGGCCCGAACAGATGCGTGGCGCCGCAGATGCGGGCCAGCGCCAGGCGCGCCGGGTCCCGATCGATGGCCACGATGGACTCAGCTTGCTGCAAGCGTGCACCCTGTATGGCGTGCAGGCCGACCGCGCCGCAACCGACCACCACGACCGTCGAACCCGGCTCTACCCTTGCAAGCCGAACCGCTGCACCCACACCCGTCATGACGCCACAGCCAATCAGGCAGGCACGGTCAAAGGGTTGGACACTGCATGCGTGAAGCAAATCCAGCGGCCGCCATTCGTGACCGGGAAATAGGAAAGCTTTCCAGGCACAAATTGATTGCCTATTCGCGGCGGACTTTGCGGTTAT
>CAYSOD010000017.1:0-20561 GCA_964432385.1 uncultured Rubrivivax sp. | reverse complement strand
GCGATCGCGCAGGGTGCGCGTTTGCTGGCGGGCCACAAGCGCGAAGGTGCTCTGTTCGCGCCCACCGTGATCGACCGCGTGCGCCCCGAGATGATGGTGGTCAAGGAAGAGACCTTCGGCCCCGTCTCGCCCATCGTGACCTTCGCCAACATCGACGAGGCCATCCGCATCAGCAACGGTACGGCTTATGGCCTGTCGTCTGCGGTGTGCACCAACCGCATGGACTACATCACCCGCTTCGTCAGCGAGCTGAACGTGGGCACGGTCAACGTGCGCGAGGTGCCGGGCTACCGCCTGGAGCTCACGCCCTTCGGTGGCATCAAGGACTCCGGTCTGGGCTACAAGGAAGGCGTGCAGGAGGCGATGAAGAGCTTCACCAACGTCAAGACCTACTCGTTGCCGTGGGTCTGAGTTCGGTTTCAAGTGCCCGTTGTGCGCCCCATGCATCTTGACCCGTCGCTCATTCGTGAGCTGAGCCGAGCGTGACCCACCTGCTCAACCTGCTGGCCGCCATCGCCCTGCTGGTATGGGGCACGCATATCGTGCGCACGGGCATGTTGCGGGTGCTGGGGGAGAACCTGCGCACGGTGCTGGGGCGCAGCTTCAGCAACCGGGCCGGTGCTTTTCTGGCAGGCATCGGCGTCACCAGCCTGGTGCAGTCCAGCACGGCCACCTGCCTGATCCTGGCGTCTTTCGCGGGCAAGGGGCTGGTGGCCACCAGCGCGGCGCTGGCCGTGATGCTGGGGGCCGACGTGGGCACGGCGCTGATGGTGGTGGTGTACTCCTTCGACCTGTCCTGGCTGTCGCCGCTGCTCATCTTCGTGGGTGTGGTGATGTTCATCTCGCGCCAGAACGGCGCAGCCGGGCGGGTGGGGCGCGTGTTGATCGGCCTGGGGCTCATCACCTTGGCGCTGCAGCTCATCGTGGCGTCCACGCGGCCGTTGATCGAGTCGCCCGCAGTACGGGCTCTGCTGGCGGCGCTGCCCAACGAGGTGCTGCTGGACATCGTGGTGGGCGCGGCCCTCACCGTGCTGTCTTACTCCAGCCTGGCCATCGTGCTGCTCACTGCCACCCTGGCCACCTCGGGCATCCTGCCGCTGACGGGCGCGCTGGGCCTGGTGCTGGGGGCCAACGTGGGCAGCGGGGTGTTGGCCTTCCTGGCCACGGCCCATGCGGCACCCGAGGCGCGGCGCCTGCCCCTGGGCAACCTGCTGTTCAAGGCCAGCGGGGCCTTGATCACCATCCCGCTGCTGCCGCTGGCAGAGGACCTGGTGAAGCAGTGGGTGCCCCAGGTCCATCAGCAGGTGGTCGTGTTCCACCTCGTCTTCAACGTGGCGCTGGCGGCCTGTTTCATTGGCCTGACGGGCTTGGTGGGGCGGTGGGTGGACGCCTGGCTGAAGGAGCCCGCCGCCGAAGCTGGTGACCGGCCGCGCCACCTGGACCCCGTGGCGCTGGCCACGCCGTCTCTGGCCATCAGCTGCGCGGCGCGCGAGGCACTGCATCAGGCCGATGTGGTGGAGACCATGCTGCGCGGCATGCTCAACGTCATCCGCCACAACGACCTGGAGCTCGCCGAGCGGCTGCGCCGCATGGACGACCAAGTGGACGAGTTGTACTCCGCCATCAAGTTCTACCTCACGCAGATCTCGCGCGAGGCGCTGTCGGAGCGCGAGGGCCGGCGTTGGACCGACATCGTGTCCTTCACCATCAACATGGAGCAAGTGGGTGACGCCATCGAGCGCGTGCTGCAGGATGTGGAGGACAAGAAGATCCGCAAGGCGCGCAGCTTCTCCGACGCCGGCATGGCCGAGATCTGCCATTTGCACGAGCGCCTGCTGTCCAATTTGCGCCTGTCCATGAGCGTGTTCCTGGACGGGCATGTGCGCGACGCGCAGAAGCTGCTGGAGGAGAAGGCGCGCTTTCGTGCGCTGGAGCTGGAGTACGCGGCCAACCACATCGCCAGGCTGCAGGACCAGACTTCGCAGAGCATCGAGACCAGCTCGTTGCACCTGGACCTGCTTGGCGAGTTCAAGCGCATCAACTCGCATCTGTGCTCCATCGCCTATCCCATCCTGGAATCCGCCGGCGTGCTGGCCAACACGCGTTTGCGCCAGGCGGAGCTGCCCATGGCCGACGAAGCATGACCCTGCAAAGGACCCCGCCCCGTGCTGACCCTTGACGATATCGAGTCTCTCTTCCAACGCCGCGGCGGCGAGCAGTACAGCGGCGAGCCCGTGACGCAACTGGAGCACGCGCTGCAATGCGCCACCCTGGCCGAGGCTGAAGGTGCCGACGATGAACTGGTGACAGCCGCCTTCCTGCACGACCTGGGGCACCTGCTGCAAGACCTGGGTGAGACGCCCACGCTGCGCGGCGTGGACGATGTGCACCAGTACGCGGCGCTGCCTTTCTTGCGCGGGCTGTTCGGCGAGCGTGTGCTCGGCGGCATCCAGCTGCACGTGGACGCCAAGCGCTACCTCTGCGCCACGCGGCCCGGGTACCACGAGGCACTGTCCGAAGACTCCAAGCGCAGCTTGAAGCTGCAGGGAGGCACCTTCAGCCCCGAACAGGCCCAGGCCTTCATTGCCCGGCCTGGCGCGCCCGATGCCGTGCGCCTGCGCATCTGGGACGACCTGGCCAAGACCGCGGGGGCCAATACACCACCGCTGTCGCACTTCATGACCCGCGCGCGGCGCTGTGCGCTCGGCGTCCGCGCCGCGTGACGCTCACCTGGCCCGTGGTGCTCGCCGTGCTGTGCGGCGCGCTGCTGCACGCGGGCTGGAACGCGCTGGTCAAGTCTTCAGACGACAAGCAGGCTGACACCGCGCTGGTGCACTTCCTGGGTGCTGTGGTGGCGCTGCCCGTTGCGCTGTGGGTCGGGCTGCCGCCTGCGCAGTGCTGGCCCTTCATGGCAGCGTCGCTGGTCATCCATGTGGGCTACTACGTGGCACTGGCCGGGGCCTACCAGCATGGCGAGCTCGGGTTGACCTATCCCATCATGCGCGGCGTGGCCCCGCTGATCGTTGCGCTCGGCAGCGCGGTGGTGATCGGCGAGGTGCCCTCGGCCGGTGCCTGGCTGGGCATCATCGGCATCACGGTGGGCGTGGCCCTGGTGGGTCTGTCCCACCCTGGCCAGGCCCTGCATCACGGCAAGGCGCTGGCCTTCGCCTTTGCCAATGCCGCCATCATCGCCAGCTACACCTTCGTGGACGGCCTCGGTGTGCGACAAGCCGGTCCCACCGTGATCGAGGTGCTGAGCTACGTGATGTGGCTCTTCGTCCTCGATGGCTTGCCCTATCCGCTGCTGCTGTGGTGGCGACGCGGCCTGCAGGGCCGTCAGGTGCTGGCCACCTACGCTCGCCAGCGCTGGCCCCTGGCTGCCCTGGGGGGCGCGGCCTCCATCGGCTCCTACGCCATCGCCCTGTGGGCCATGACCCGCGCTCCGGTGGCCAGCGTGGCCGCCCTGCGCGAGACCTCGGTGCTGTTCGCCACCGTGCTGGGCACGTTCATGCTCAAGGAGCGCTTCGGTGCCCAGCGGGCGCTGGGCGCGGCGGTGATCGTGGTCGGGGTGATTGCCTTGAGATTGGGGTGAGACGGCTCGGGCCACCCCGCCCGCTTCGGGTTTCCGGCAAGAGATGACGGCAGGCGTTCGGCATTGACCTTCGGCAGCAGATGACGGGCGCGCAGTTGGCAGGAGGATCGCGATGAGTCCCACCTATGGAGCAAGCCTGAAGGCAGGGCTGATCTTGTGCCTGGCCTGGCCTGGCTTCGCTGCCGCGCAGGCTGCCATGGTGAAGTCCACCAAGGGGCAGGCCTTCGTCGAGCGCGGCGCGGCCACGGCCACGGCCACAAGCACGGCGACGTCCGTCGCACCCATCCGCGAAGCAGCGCGCACGGGGCAGACGGTTGAAGCTCGTGACCGCATCGTCACGGGCGCTGACGGCAGCGTGGGCCTGACGCTGGCTGATGGCACCACGCTCACGGCGGGGCCGAACACCACGCTGGATCTGAACCGTTTCAGCTTTGACCGCCAGCGCGGGCAAGGGGAGATCGACGCCAGTGTCAAACGTGGCACCCTGGCGGTGGTGTCCGGCACCATCGCGCAAAAGAGTCCGGGCCAGGTGGTCTTCCGCACCAACAGCGTCACCCTGGGCGTGCGCGGTACGGCCTTTCTGATCGACGCCGGCGACGACGCCGGCGCCGCGCCACTGCCGGCGAACAACCCTTCGCAGGGGGGGCGCTGACATGGAGTGGCTGGTCCTCATCGCGCTCGGCTTGCACCTGAACCTGGCATTGAACCCCGTGCCAGAACCTCGGCATCCTCCCCTGCCCGCTGAGCCCGCGCCACCCCCGCCGCCCGCTCCGGCGCCTCCTCCTCCTCCCCCACCACCACCGCCCGCACCTCTGCTCCCGCCGCCCCCGTCCCCTGTGCCCCGGGAGCGCGTGATCCTGCTGCCCCAGCCGGACGGCAGACCTTCTGCCGTGGTGGTGCGCAGCGCTGAAGGCGAGGCCCTCCTGGACAAGCCCTTTGCCGTGGCCGAGGCCATGTCGTCGGGCCCGCTGCGCGTGGGCACCGAGTCCGAGTCGTCGGTACGCAATCGCTACGGGGCCGTGCTGGAGGCGCGGCCGTTGCCGCCCGAGGTGCTGGTGCTGCCCTTTGCCGACGCATCGGCCTGGCGCATGACCTCGCAAGCGGCGGCCGACTTTCAGCGCGCGCTGGCGCTGTGGAAGACCCGACCGGCGTTGCAGGTGGAGATCGTCGGCCATGCGGACGCGCGCGGCAGTCTGCAGGCCAACGAGCGTCTGGCCCTGCGCAGGGCGCAGACGGTGCGAGACCAGCTCCTGGCCGCTGGGCTGCAGCCTGCCCAGTTGCTGCTGGAGGCCCGGGGCAGTCGGGAGCCGGCGGTGGCGGCGCCCAAAGGTCGGGGTGAGCCCATGAACCGGCGGGTGGAGATCCGGGTGAGATGAGTTCAGAGCCCAGGCTGGATCGGCCGGCGCGCTGGCCGCTCATCCGCGCCTTGCGCAAGGCGCTGATCCTGCGTGGCGGGCGGCCCGTGGCCTTGGGCATCCTGCTGTGGATGCAGACCATCACCTTGCTGAGCGACCCCCCTGCGGCGTTGCAACCCCTGCCCAGGCCGTTGCAATTCGTGGCCGACGCCGCGGGCGACACCGTCTCGGCCTCGCGCCGCATGCTGATGGACGGCTACCAGAAGGCGTTGCCTCGTCAGCCGCAGAGCCAGCCGGTGACCGTGGTGGCCATTGACGAGAACAGCCTGGCTGCCTTCGGCCAGTGGCCGTGGCCGCGAACGCGCCTGGCTGCGCTGGTCGATGCCATCGCCGCGAACGGCCCGGTGGCCATCGGGCTGGACATCTACATGCCCGAACCCGATCAGACCTCGCCTGAGCGCGTCGCCGAATTGCTGCCGCCGCAAGCGGCTGAGCTGGCGCAGGCCTTGCGCCAGTTGCCCTCGCACGACGGACGGCTGGCTCAGTCTCTGGCTGCGGCCCCTACGGTGCTGGCCGCCGCTGGCTTTGACGCTGGCTTTCACACCACGCGGGAGGGCATGCGGACCTTTCCCATCGTTGTTCGCGGCGATGCGGCCGTGTTGCCACGTCACGTGCGTGCCTGGCCGCAGGTGCTGGCCAGCTTGCCGGAGTTCCAGGGCGCGGCGGCGGGACAGGCACTGGTCAGCGTGGACTTGGAGATGGGCATCGTGCGGCACGTCCCGCTGGTCATGAAGATCGGTGAGCAACCCGTGCCCGGTTTGGCCCTGGAGATGCTGCGTGTGGCCACGGGCGGTGCACCCGTCGAACTGGAGTTCTCGGGTGGCGAGGTGCGCAGCGTGGCGGTCGCTGACTTGCGCGTGCCCACCATGGCCGGCGCCCAGGTGCCGTTGCACTACGCGCGGCTGGAGTCGACCGCGGGCCGTTACGTCTCGGCCAAGGATGTGTTGTCGGGACAGGTGCCGCGCGAGGCGCTGGCAGGCAAGCTGGTGCTGGTGGGCCTGACGGGGACGGGCCTGAATGACATGCGAACGACCGTGCTGGGCGAGCTCGTGCCCGGCATCGAGATCCAAGCGCAAGTGATCGAGTCGCTGTTCGAGGGCCGCCTGCTTCAGCGGCCGTCTTGGCTGCGTTGGGCCGAGTTGCTGACTGCTCTGGGCTTGGGGCTGTTCGTGATCTGGTTCATTCCACGGCGCGACTTTACCGCCGCCAACTTCCTGCGCCGGCTGCCCAAGGTCACCTTGCTGCTGACCCTCGGGACCAATGCCCTGGTGATCGGCCTGGGCTACGCGGCCTTCCACTTCATGGGCATCCTGTTCGACGCCGCTTCCTTCTCCCTCGTGATCACGGCCGTGGTGGGCAGCGTGGTGTCCACGGCGCTGGTGGAAATGGACAACGCGCAAAGGGCTCAGGAGCGGCGGGAGTTGGAGGCCCTGCGCTCCCGTGCATTACATGCTCCCGGCCGTTAACGGAGTGGGGTTTGATTACAGCCACTGGCCGCTACGCAGTGGCTGCTGACTCGTCGCTCTCAGGGTTCGAAGGAAATCGGACCCAAGTTGATGCCGTTGGGCGACAAGGCGGTGCCGTTGAAGAACATGTTCGCCTTCAAGACCTGCACATGGACCGAACCAATGGGCTTCGCGAGGGCTTCGGCCGCCGTCTGCACGCCGCTGTTTGTGCAATTGTTCTTGATGCTGAAGTCCGCCAGCTTGACGGTGTACGTTTGTGCGCCGATTCCGGGCGGGCTGATGATGGGAGCTGCCACCTCGACGTAGCAACCGCCGAATGACTCCTTGAGTTGCGCGAAAACCGTGAATGTCGGCACCTTGCGACTGGTCAGCTCGTCGTTGCCCCACACAGCAATCTTCATCTTCGTCTGCCCACTCAACTTGACCGAGCCGTCGTTGGGGGCGGCCACGTAAGCGCCGATGAACGGCACCTGTGTGGCGGATGCGAATCCGAGGCCGAAGTAGAAGTTGGGCGTGGTCTCGGTGGTGGGCGAGATGCCGTTCCACCAGAAGTTGCTCCAGTCGTTGGCTGCTGCATCTTGGTACCAATTGAAGGAGCCACCTTCCACGGAGCGCCCGGCTCGAGAATAGGTGACCGTGTCGACGTCCTTGTTTGTGTAACCACTGGCAAAGACCAGGGGGGTGACCGCGCCGCTGATCGCGCTGAGGGCGGTGTTGATGGCTGCGCTGAGATCACCCGATGTGTTGGAGCTCTCCGTTACCGTGCCCACCACGGCACGCAGCTTCGCAAGATCGGTCGTGTCCACCGTCATCGTCTCGGTGAAGTACTTTGCGTATGCCACCTGATTGGCCATCTTCCTGGCGGTACCTGCCCAGTCTGGATCAGTGGCGGGCTTTTTCGCCAAGTTGTTGAAGATGGCGAAGATGATGTCGCCGCGTGTCCAGTTTGGCAGGTTCAGTGCCGCCACGATGTCGTTCACGGCAGCGGTCTTGGCCGCAGCCCCTGCACTTGATCCCACCACGTTGTCCACCAGCTTTGTGGCGAATTGCACGTTGGTGAGCGTGGGCGAGTACACGTCCGTGAATTGGGTCTTGGTGGTGAAGACGTTGACGATGGTCTTGATGCTCATGCCCGAGTTGGCAGCCTCCAGCAACTGGCCCATGTAGGTCACCCCAGGGGCCGCACCGAAGGCGATAGAGAAGAACCGATAGAGGTCATCCTTGTCATATGCCGGGGCCTGAGTTGCGTTGACAGCCAGGGGTTCGCGCCGCGAGTCCTCGACACCCGCGCCGCCCCCGCAAGCCACCATCAACGCTCCGGCAACCAGAGGTGTGAATCTGCCCAGTGCTTTGCGAAAGGCTAGTTCGGTGATGTTCGACTTCATGTGCAACTCCAGATGAGAAGGTGGCAAGGGTCCGGTGCCATGCGCAGCCGGAAGCATGATGGTGAGAGTGCGCAACGGATTGAAAGCGCTTTCATGCTTGTGAGGATAGCGTGTCCTGCACAGTACGACAAGCCGTTTGCCCGAGCGGGTTTTCCCTTAGCGTGGGGGTTCTGGGCGGGTGGTTCGAGTAAGCGTTCGCGGCGCCGCCACCATCGTGTGACCATCGCTGAATCTCACCATCGCGGGCTGTGGGCCAGGGTGAAAGGTCAGGTAGGTCTTCAACCCATCTGCTCGGCGAAACACGGAAAAGAAGGTCGTGTCAGCGCTGACCGACAAGTCGGGGGTGCCCATTTCCTTCAGGCTGGCGATCCAGTGCCACGTATGGGTTCGGGTGTCGCCAAGCTCCACCGAGCCCCATCGGTTCCATTGGGTCAGGGCCGCTCCAGGGTCAGCCAGGGCGAGGTACTTGGCGAAGAGGTCTTGCCAGATGTCCGGAGGATCCGCTCGCTTGCCTCGAGACGCAAAGATCTTGGTGTCAGCTTCCAGCGTCGCCAGATTGCGCTTCACATAGTCCGGGTCCGAACCCAGGTAGGTAGAGGCCGTGGTGATGGGTAGCAGGTTGATGCCCTTGATCTGCCTGGGCTCGTCGGTCCACCAGGTGTTGTGCGCGTATTTGCCGCCGAAGACCATGCTGACTTCCTGGTGCGGGTACTCGGGGGGAAAGACGATCCGGTCCGGATCGAACCAGTACGTACGAATGGCCTGAATCTCGCTCGTGTACAGCCAGATGCCCAAGTCTCGCAGTTGCGGATCCCCCCGAACCTCGGCCCACAAGATGAGCGCAGCCCATGCATTGATGGCCTCGGAAGAACTTTCCTGGTTGTTGCCCCATCCTCCCATGGAAGTCCCTGAAGCCCAGGAGTGGCTCTCGAAGGGGTCGAAGTTACGCAGGAACGGGAAATCAGCGCCGCCTCGGCGGGTGGTGGCGATATCGGCGACCATGAGGTCGATCATGGCTCCCCATCGCTCAGGGGACGCCCACGCCGGATCCCGTAAGGCGATCTCGGCCGCGGTGCGGATCCAATAGCCGTAGTGGAAGTGGTGATCGTTCATCTGTTCGATGCTGAAGTACTCTTCTGGGTGCGCAAGCAAGGATCCGATGGCGCGGTCCAGATGAAAGTAGGTCTTTCGGCTTTCGCCTGACAGCCAAGACTCCATGCGTGCTTGCAACAACTTCAGCAGTTGCGCGCTGCCCTCCGCGTCACCCTGCGCCTCCAGCACGTCCATCAGCTTGGCTATGCGCTGCAGCCCTTTGCCCTGCCAATAGGGACCGTTACCGATTTCCAGCATCATCCGCCTGGCGTTGCGAAGGTCGATGCGTGCGAGGTCCCTGAGCTGTTCGGTGTGAGACTTGTCAGTCAGCCCTGGCCATCGGGGTACGAATCCAGGATAGCGAGCCACGGTTCGAAACTCGCGCGCGGCCAGCAGCTTGAGGGGACCTCGGACCGTGTCGTATGACGGCCCCAGTGTCTGAGGTGCCGCCAGGTTGCGGTGCCAGTGGTGTGGGTACAGCGCCATGAGCGGCCCGTCGTCCGGGCCCTCCATCACCTCCGTGGTCATGGAAAAGTGAGTCTCCACCAGCGAAGTGCTGCGGTCGACTTGCCAGGTCACTCTGGTGTCATCGATGAACGAGTAGGCGTGACGCGTCAGCAGGGCCAGTGTGGAAGGCTCCTGATCGGCAAGACCTGCCACTGACAGGTATCCCCTACCTGTGGGAAACAGTGCGGACCACTCGCTGACCGAGGTCGTTTCCCAGCGCGTTCCCGCAGGCGCGAACACTGCATAGCCTACTCCTGGGCCCTCGATGATCAGGGTGCGAGCGTCGTCTGCGGACTGCCGTGCCCGGGCACCTGGGGGCAGGCTGAGCTTCAACTCCGGGGAACGTGTCCTGAACTGCACATAAGGTCCGCCATGGGCGACCGTGGCCATGAATGCCTGGGAGCCTTCTGCTACCAGGATGTCTATGGACCAATCCGTGACCTTGGCCAGCCGGGACTCCGCCCGACTCATCCCGGGAACCGATAACAGCACGGCGTCACGGTGCGGATACTGAATCTCCACATCACGGCGTTCGGTGGGCACGACCTGTCGTCTGGGCAACGCGACCTCCAGTCCCCCGGGCTGCGGCATGACGCTCAAGGGCTGTGCATAAATCGGTTCTCGTTTTCCTCCAAATGCCAATGAGGAGTACCACTGGTTCGTGTTGACGGCCCGCCTCATCAGCTCGGGCGTGCGCATGGGGGCTGCGGGTGCCACGGGGTCCGAACCCTTGGGAGTCTCAAAGTAGGCTCCCTGGCCCAGTTTGACCGCTTGCCCCAAGGCCGGATGGCACATCAGGCCGATGAGAAGCAACAAGAACACTCGGATGGGGGTCACCAAGGTGTAGACCTCGCAAGGGATGGTGGTGAGGTGAGTCTTGGGGCGCAGTGACGTACGCCCATCACGATTATGAAAGCGCTTTCAATCTAGACATTGCTGGTTTTCCCGGACGTTGAAATGTGGGGTTGCTGGGGCCAACAGACGCTTGGGCGAGTTTGGGTGTCATGAGGGTCGGGCTCACGTAGATATTGCAGACAGACCGGCAATGGTGTATTCTTTGAAAGCGCTTTCAAACAGTGGTGTCACTGGTCTTTCCGTCGCAAAAGGCCAGAAAGCCTGACGTCCTACCAAGCTCCGTCCATGAACAACAAGCCTTCGTTTGTGAAAGTTCTCCGCGCCAATGTGAGTACCTGGGCGCGTCGCAGATCAGCTGTGCGGACGGTTGGGTTGAGCATCGCCTGCTTGTTCTGTCTTTCCGCGCCTGCCCAGGCCATCGACTTTGGACCGTTTTCACTGACGGGATTTGCGAAGGTTGAGGTGCAACAGGCCAGCAATCAGTGCGTGGAGTGTCAGCGCTTCTCTGGTGAAGACCGTCAGCGTGTGTGGGCGGATGAATTGGTGCCAGGTCGCCCCTACGGCACCCAGACCGGACACGTCACCCTGTTTCAGCCATGGTTGTCCGCACGCTTTGATCTGGGGCGGGGGTTCAAGCTCACGGGCTTGCTGAGTCAACGTTTGCGCGACGGGAAAGTCGACATACCCGGTTACCTCTACGAGAGGAATGTCGCCGTTCAGCACGAAGAATGGGGCCGACTTGCCGTAGGCGCTTGGACCACCCGGGCATGGTCACTGGGCGACTATCCATACGGCACCACGTTGGGGATTGCTGACGCCTGGGCCTCGAGCGGCTCTGGTTATGGCCTGAACACCAAGGCTCTTCGGTACACCTCCCGCCCATTCGACGTGCTGGATGGTGACCTGGTCTTGGAAGTCAGTCACGATCGCGGCAACACGGGATTTCGGATCCACAAACCCCGGTTTGTGGAAGTTTTCTTGCAGTACCGGAAGGGAGACCTCCTGGTGGAAGCCGTCGTTCAGGACAGTCGTAACGGCAACCCGCAGTCATGGGGACATGGGCCATTCACCGGCTTGACCCCCTTCCCGGCAGACGACGCCAAGCTCAAGGATGCAAGCCAAGGCCTTGCCATGGTGATGGGGCGCTACCCCATCGACAGCCGATGGGAAGTCCTCGCAGGCTTGCGGCGCAATCGCTGGAGCGGAGCCGGTGCCGTGGTGACGGGCCGTGACCCTACCGGCAAGTTCGACCTCTGGAACAACATGTTCAACGTCCATTGGGGCGCCACTTTGAATGGTGTGACAAATCCAGGATACGCGGCGAGTTCGGTGGACGCATCGGGCGGCGTACGCTACCGGAGAGGTGACTGGTCGGTCAGCGCAGGCTTGCTCCATCTGGGGAAAGCCAGGACCGACAACCCTGCTGAGCGAGGCCAAAGCAACAGTGCCACGATCGCCACGCTGGGCCTGGGGCGCGACTGGCGAAACGGCTTGCAGACTTACATGATGGCAGGGGCGGTGCAGTTCGGACGAATCGGGCTGGCGCCCCTGTCCATGCCGGCACACACCGCCTTCACAGGTGTGGATCCCCGGGTGACGCGTCGTGGCAATTGGTTCGGCGCCGGCGCGGTCTACGTGTTCTGACCAGGAGTCACTGCATGTCCTCAACCAAGATCTGCAAAGCCCCGAGGCGTGTCTGGGCCCACCGTACCTGGTGCACCTGCCTGGGCTTCTTGCTCTGCCTCGCCACGCTGTTGACCGTCGCCGCTTGCGGCGGTGGCGGCATCGTGCCGGAACCGGGCGTCCAAGCCAGGCCACTGGGTGCGGAGTACACCTCGCGAAATGCGGTGAACTACTCACCCTATCGCGAGACGGTGAGAGACCCCGCCAAGATCACAGACGCCATGGTGAAACAGGACCTGGAACTGCTGGTGGCAGCCAACCTGAAGTTGATCCGACTCTTCGACAGTTCAGACGAAGTGGCCAGGCGAGTCCTGAGGATCATCCGCGACAACGGCCTGGATGTGAAGGTCCAGTTGGGGATCTGGATCGCGACAGGCCAGGAGACTTTCAACCAGGCGGAGATCGAGCGCGGCATATCACTGGCCAAGGAGTTTGCGTCGACGGTGCTCGCGGTGAGCGTGGGCAACGAAACCATGGTGAACTGGTCCTTCAACCCGGTCAAGCCGGCGGACATGGTGCGGTACATCAAGAGTGTCCGCGACCGCATCACTCAACCCGTGACGACCAATGACAACTGGGCCTTCTGGGCCAGTGCGCCTTCTTCGGTGCTGGATGAGGTGGACTTCGTGTCTGTACACACCTACCCGCTGGCTGACAGCGTCCATAGCCCAGGGGCATGGGATTGGCAACAGTCAGGGGCTCAAGCCTCTGCGAGAGCGGTGGCGATGATGGATGCCGCACTGACGCGTTCGAAGGCAGACTACGCTGCGGTCAGGAGCTATCTCGACGCAGCGGGCCGCAAGTCCCGGGTCATCGTGATTGGGGAAACAGGTTGGAAAGCTGTCCCGTCAGGGGGTGAGGCTCAGCGGGCGCATCCTGTGAACCAGAAGATGATGTTCGACCGGCTCAACGCCTGGATGGCTGAGGCCCGTGCTGGAGGCGATGGCCCCAAAACGATCTTCTGGTTCGCCGCCTTTGACGAGCCCTGGAAGGGTTCTGACGACAAGTGGGGGCTTTTCAATGTGCAGAGGCAGGCTCGCATGGCTTTGCAGACCAGGCTGCCGGCCGGCCAATGGGAGCCTGGGGCATGGACCCTTCAGGATGCCCTGTACTACGTGCCCCTGGTCTCTTCGGGCCCCGTGACAGCAGCGCGCTTCTCCGTCTTGGCCGATGTGGCTGCCGCGGGGGAGGCACGTCCAGCAGAGGCACTGGTGTGGAATGCCTGGGAAAACGGAACCACAGCGTCCACGGTGGAAAACCTGACCACATTCGACGGCTCTGATCCATCGCGAAGCTTTGACATCGTGCCTAAGCCAGCCGTGTGGGGGTGGGGCATGACGCTTGCATTGCCCACTCGAGCGGAAGACCTGAGTCAATTCAATGTACCTTCTGGGCGGCTGAACTTCAGCATACGAACCACCTATCCAGGAAAGATCGAAGTGGGCTTTCTCACGGGCACAGCGAGCAACGCATCTCTCTACGACGTGTACTTGCCTCTGAGCAGTGGTCAATACGGTTACGTGAATGACGGCCAATGGCATAAGGTCTCCATTCCCATCACTGATATCGTGGCCAAAGGCGCCATGGCCTTTGGCATGACCGATCCGTCCAAATCCCGTCTGGACATGGCGCGGGTGACCAACCCGTTCGTGGTGGCCGACCGGTACGGCGTGACAGGCAAGCCTCAGGGCAGCAACATCACCAGTCGGATCACGGTGGATAACGTTTACTGGTCCAAGTAGCGTAGAAAGGGCAAACGCTCACGCAACCTTGCAGCTCGCACCTCACCGGTCGCAACGCTCCACCTGAGCGGGCGTTTGGAGGCTGACCGGCTTGGCTGAGGCTACTCGCTGTGTCTGTAGGAACCGGCAATACCACAGGAAGCTGTCCTTCCGTGTGCGCTTCAATGTCTGGTAGTTGACATGCACGATCCCAAAGCGCTTGGCGTAACCAGAGGCCCACTCGAAGTTGTCCATCAGGCTCCACACCATGTAGCCGGCCATGGGCACGCCCTGGCGCAGCGCCTCTCCTACGGCCGCGATGTGGTCAGCCAAGTAGCGAATGCGGTCCGCATCGTGAATTCGCCCGCCGGACAGCCGGTCAGGGAAGGCTCCGCCGTTCTCGGTGATGTACAGAGGTGGCACGGGGTAGTCGCGGTGCAGGCGCAGCAGCAGATCGGTCAGACCTTGTGGGTAGATCTCCCAGCCCATGTCGGTGAGAGGCAAGCCACTGGAGTTGACGTCAAAGGGCTCACCAGCGCTCACCACCGAGCGCGAGTAGTAGTTGACGCCCAAGTAGTCCAAGGGCGCGGCTATAGCCTGTAAGTCGCCATCTTCGACCGTCGGCGCATCAGCCCCAAGGTGTTCCAGTACATCCTGTGGGTAGGTGCCACTGAACATGGGGTCCATGAACCAGCGCAAGAGCCTGCCGTCTTCCAGATGCGCCTTGGCCACGTCTTCTGGTGAATCGGCGGCGGGCACCATGGGGGCCAGGTTCAGCACGATCCCCAGCTTGGCCTTGCAGCCATCAGCACGCAGCGCGCTCAGCGCGAGGCCATGGCTGAGCAGCAGATGGTGGGACACCTGGATTGCGAGGGCGCGGTTTTTCAGACCAGGCGCGAAGATGCCCGTCTCATGGCCCAGGAAGGCCACGACCCAGGGCTCGTTGTGGGTGGCGATGGCTTCCACCCTGTCGCCAAAGCGCCGCGCCATGCCGCGCGCGTACTCCACGAAGTGATGCACCGTCTGCCGGGAGGCCCAGCCTCCGGCATCCTGCAGGGCCTGCGGCAGATCCCAGTGGTTCAGCGTCATGTGAGCCTTCAGACCCCGTCTTGCGAGCCCGTCGAGCAGGCGGCTGTAGAACTCGAGGCCCTCCTCGCTCCAAGCGCCGTGCCCCAGCGGCTGTACCCGCGGCCACGATACCGAGAACCGGTAGGTGTTCACACCCAGCGCCGCGATCAGGTCCAGGTCTTCGTCCAGACGGTGCAGGTGGTCGCAGGCAATGTCTCCGTTGCTGCCGTCCGCGATCGCACCGGGCACACGGCAGAACCGGTCCCAGATGGATTCGCCCTTGCCCCCTTCTTGGGCAGCTCCCTCGATCTGGAAGGCGCTGGTTGCCACCCCCCAGCAGAAGTCTTGCGGGAAGCAAAGGGAAGGGTCCACAGCGTCGAGAAAACTGGAGGAATCGGTGTGAGCGTTCATTTCGGGGTGGGGGAAAAAGTCACTTGACGGCGCCCGAGGTGAGGCCGGAGATCAGCTGCTTGGAGGACAGCGCAAACAGGATCAGCAAAGGGATCGTGGCAATGGCCGAGCCCGTCATGAGCGCGCCCCACTCGGTATTGACCGGGCTTTGCAGGCTGCGCAGGGCCAGCGGCAAGGTGTAGTTGTCCGCGCTGCGCATCACGATCAGCGGGCCCATGAAGTTGTTCCACGAGGCAATGAAGGTGATGAGGCCCAGCGTGCCGAGTGCGGGCTTGAGCAGCGGAAGCACGATGCGCCAATAGATCGCGAACTCGCCGCAACCGTCGATACGCGCGGCCTCGATCAGCTCGCGCGGGATGGCGCTCGCTGCAAACTGCCGGATCAAGAAGATGCCGAAGGCGCTGGCCGCCCCCGGTATGTACAGACCGCGGTGCTGGTCTATCCAGCCCAGTGCGTCCATGATGAGGAAGGTGGGGATCATGTTCATGAACGAGGGCAACAGCATCGTGGCCATGACCAACGTGAACAGGCTCTTCTTGAAACGGAACTCCATCAAGGCAAACGCATAACCTGCCATCGAGCAAAACAGCAGCGTCAAGGCGGTGGACGCCAGTGCCACGTATAGGCTCCAGCCCAGATTGCGCCAGAACGGCAGCCGTTCGGTCAGGATCTGCAGGTTGTCCAGCAGGTCGGAGCCGAACCACATGGGGGGCGGCATGTTGAAGATGGCAGTGCGCGAGTGCGTCGCGAAGACGAACATGAAGTAAAACGGCGCCAGCATGATGAGAGCGCCCACCAGCAGCAGCAGGCGGGCCCCCCAGGGCGTCATGCGCTGCGTGTTCATGCGGCGGCCTTCGGTTTCATGCTTGGCCCCCGCGGTCACGAAACGCCCGATTGGTCAACCAGGTCAGCACCGCCACCACTACGAACAGCAGCCAGGACATCGCGCTTGCGCCGCCGAAGTCATTGAAGTCGAAGGCCATGCGGTAGAGGTAGACGGCCGACGTCATGCCGGATTGGTCCACACCGCCTCGGCCACCGGTGAGGATGAAGGGTTCTTCGAACAGTTGCAGCCCGCCGATCACGCTGAGCGTCACGCCAAAGAAAATCATGGGCTTCAGGCTCGGCAGCGTGATGAACCAGAACTGTTGCCATTGGCCTGCGCCGTCCATCTTGGCGGCTTCGTAGAGATCTTTCGGAATGGTCTGCAGCGCGGCCAGATAGAGCACCACGTTGAATCCCAAGTAGCGCCAGAACACGACGAAGGCGATGGCCGGCTTGATGTTCTCTGGTTGACCCAGCCAATCCACATGCTCGGCGCCAAAGATCGCGTGGAGCCCTGCGTTGATGAGGCCAAAATCCTTGGAAAACAACGAGCTGAACATGATGGCAATGGCCACCGTGGAGGTGATGTACGGCAGGAAATAGGCGCCGACCACGCCGTCTCGAAGCCGTTTGAAGGATTGGTGGATGAGCACCGCCAGCGGAATGGCCACCAGGTGCTGCGGAGCACCAGAAACCAAGGCCAGCCAAAGGGTGTTCTTCAGCGACTTCCAGAACCATTCGTCTTGCAGCGCGAACGCAAAGTTCTCCAACCCCACAAAGCTCATCGAGTCCAAGCCACTGGTCGGCTCCCAGGACTGGAACGCCAGGTGAAGTGAGAACAGCAAAGGGAACACGCCAAACACCGCAAAGAGCACCAGGAAGGGGCTGATGAAGACGTACGGTGCCCATCGAGGTGACAAGCGAAGCCTCTGGCGCAAGGACAGCTTCATCGGTGTGCCCTGCGCTCCAGAAGGCGCTGGGCATCGGCCAGTGCCTGCGCGATGTTCTTGCCTCGATCCAGGACGTTGTCGAGCTCTGTGCTGACCACTTCGTCTGCGAAGTTGTTCTGCTTGTGCACTTCGGTTGCGCTGATGCGGCTTGCGGCTTCGCGCCACACGACGCGGGCCGGTTGCCCTCCCAGGAATTCCACGGGTTCGTTGAAAAAGGCGTCCTGGTGAGTCTCGAGCAGCGCCGGGAAAGCATCTTGCGCCTTGAATGCAGAGAGCTGAAGCGCAGGATCCAATGTCAGCAACTGGATCAGTTCCCAGGCCAGCGCCTTGTGCTCAACGCGGGATCGACGAGGTATGGCGTAAAAGCTGCCGCCGTAGCCCACGAAGGTGCTTTCCGGCAGGTGTGCCGCACGCCACAAGCCTTTGGTCTTGGGGGCCACCCAGTTGGCCATCTGGCCTACCATCCATGCGCCAGTCAGATCGGTCGCCACCGTGCCGCGCCGAAAGCCCTCCGCCCACTCGTTGGACCAGGCGTTGACCTTGGCATCGAGTTGACGCTGTCTCACCTGCCGGGCCAGCGAGAACGCTCTGTGGAAGCGCTCGGAGGTCACCAGGACGCGGGAGTCCCTGTCGAAGTACAGACCTTCGCCGGGCCGCAAGCCGCTTCGAATGATGATGTCCTTGACCGACTGGGCGTTGCTGACCAGATAGGCGCCGGTCGAGGCCTTGATCCTGATTCCGGCTGCCACATAGGCGTCCCACGACGGTGTGAGGTCGGCTTCACTGAGACCCGACCTGGACAACAGGTCTGCTCTGTATAGCAAGGTTCCTGGTCCGATGTCCGTGGGAATGGCAATGCGTGCCCCCCGGCGATTGCGCGTCTGGTCGAAGGCATAGGGCACGAAACGTGCCTTGAGTCGCTCTGCGTCGAAGGGGCCAGCAGCCAGGTCTTGCAGACCCTCACCGTGCGAGAACCGACCAACATAGCTCGCTTCCAGGGCCATCACATCAGGCAAATGGATCGACGTTGACAACGCTGTGGTCATGGCCGTGTGGTGGTCCACGTACTGGCGGCTCACCACCTCCACGTCCACCTCTGGGTGGCGCTGACGCCACCGAGGCAGTGCTGCCTTGATGATCTCGTCGAGCAGAGGAAACGCGGCGACCGTGAGCTTGCGTCTCTTGGACGCGAGCAGCACACCTGGCGCCGCCATGCCGAAAGCACTCAGGGCCACCATGGCTTGGCGGCGTCCTTTGATGAAGGTGCGCTTGCTCAACTCAGGCATCAAAGATTCTTTTGCGTGGTCTGCCGGCTCGATGGCGCCTGGCGTCAGAGTCACTTCAAGCTCTTGCTCTGCGCCATGAGCGTCACAAGTAAGAAGTGACGAGGTAAATTTGAAAGCGCTTTCAAATTATGTTGATGCCCTCTCTCGCTGTCAATTCAGGGAATCTGCTGATGCGCTACCGCTCAGGCGCGGGCGCTGGGAGGTGCTGTCGAATCCCGTACCACCACCCGCGGGCCAGGCAGGTTGGGGCCAGCCCTTTCGCCGCGAAGCAGGCACAGCATCGCCATGGCTGCTCCTTGGCCGAGCTCGTACGCCGGGTGGTGCACGGTACTCAACGGGGGGATGCTGTACCTTGAGACGGACAGGTCATCGAAACCCATTACCGAGACGTCATCAGGCACTCTGAGTCCGCGTCGCTGCAGGGCGAGGCACGCGCCCAACGCCATCTGGTCGTTGGCTGCAAACAGGGCGGTGAAACGCTGTCGCGTGTTCAACAACCTCTCAGCCGCCATGAGACCGCTCTCCTCGTGAAACAGGCCAGGCGCCACCAACTCCGGGTTGTAGGTGATGCTGGCCTTTTCCAACCCCGCCCGGTACCCCCTCAGTCGCTCGTTGGCATCTGGATGCTCCGGGTTGCCCGCAATGAAGGCGATGCGCTGGTGCCCGAGCGATGTCAAGTGCTCCGTGGCCAGTCGTGCCCCTTCAAAGTTGTCGAAATCCAGGCTGAAAAGGTTGGGTGCCTTCAGGCGTCTTCCGGTCGCCACGATGGGCAGCGCCTTGGCGTACTGCTTCAGTGATGCGTCGCTGAGCCGGCCCGTCAGCACGATGATGCCGTCTACGCGGCGTGAGCGCAGCATGTCGATGCAGCGAGCTTCTTCGTTGGCGTTCCAGTGGCCGCTTACAAAGAAAGGGGTGTAGCCGGCTCGGTCCAGTTCATCCTCAATGCCTCTGAGTGCCACGCCGTAGAAGGGGCTGTCGATGGACTGAGTGACAACGCCGACGCTCAATGTGCGGCCACCTGCCAGCCCTCTGGCAACGGGATTGGGCACGAAACCCAGCTTGGCAATCGCCTCATCCACCGCGAGCTTCTTGGCCTCACTGACCACGGCAGTCCCGTTGAGGATGCGAGACACCGTACTGGCCGACACTCCAGCTGCCTTGGCCACCATGCCCAGGGTTGAAGTACCAGTTGTCTTGGTAGGTGAGGGCGTCTTGGGCATGAGGGGCTTGTGCAGGCTTTCGATCCTTCAACTCTACTCATTGTCATCGGCCCCACGCATGAGTTAGCCTGATGTTGTTCGCGACGGCCAGCGCCTTTGTCCCGCCCAAACCTGCAATGACCCTCCCCACCCACGCCCAGATCGTCATCGTCGGCGGCGGCATTGCCGGCTGCTCCACCGCTTACCACCTTGCCAAGCTCGGCATCACCGATGTGCTGCTGCTGGAGCAGGGCCAGCTCACCAGTGGTACCACTTGGCATGCAGCGGGTCTGATCGGGCAGATGCGGCCCAACCGCAACATGACGCGCATGAGCAAGTACGGCATCGAGCTGTACTCGACGCTGGAGCAGGAGACGGGCCTGGCCACGGGCTGGAAGCAGTGCGGCAGCGTGAACGTGGCGCGCACGCCCGAGCGCATGCAGGTGCTGCGCAAGCAGGCCGCCCTGGCACGCAGTTTCGGCGTGGAAGTGGAGCTGATCTCGCCGCAGCAGGCAGGTGATCTGTACCCGGTGATGCGCACCGACGACCTGCAAGGCGCGATCTGGATCCCGGGCGACGGCAAGGCCAACCCGGCGGACTTGTGCATGTCGCTGGCCAAGGGCGCCCGCAACCGCGGGGTGCGCATGGTGGAGGGTGTGGAGGTCACGGGTGTACTCACCGCCGAGGGCCCGGGCGGGCCCCGCGCCGTTGGCGTGCGCACCACCCAGGGCGATGTGCACTGCGAGACGCTGGTGAACTGCGCCGGCCAGTGGGCGCGTCAGTTTGGCGCGCTGGCGGGGGTGACGGTGCCGCTGTACCCGGCTGAGCACTTCTACATCGTCACCGACAAGATCGAGGGCGTGCACCCCATGCTGCCGGTGATGCGCGACCCCGACGGCTTCATCTACTACAAGGAGGAGGTCGGCGGCCTGGTGATGGGCGGCTTCGAGCCCCTGGCCAAGCCCTGGCGGGTCGACCCGATCCCGTCCACCTTCCAGTTCCAGCTGCTCGACGAGGACTGGGACCAGTTCGAGCCGCTGATGCGCCACGCGATCCACCGCACGCCGTGCCTGGAGACGGCCGAGATCAAGATGCTGCTCACCGGG
>CAYSOD010000016.1:0-20970 GCA_964432385.1 uncultured Rubrivivax sp. | reverse complement strand
CTTGCACCGACACGCCGGCTGCATCCACCATCAGCGGGTTCTCGCCCACCGCGCGCAGCCGCAGGCCCAAGCGGGTGTGAAACAGCAGCGCCCACACGATGGCCACGCACAGCAGGGCCCCGTATACCAAGGCGTTGTGGCCCAACAGCCCCAAGCCCAGCACCGGCCCCACCACGGGCAGCGCCTGCACAGCCTGGGCCAGATCGGTGAACCAGGGCGTCAGGCGGGCGCCCTCGGCAATTTGCGGGGTCTGGCCTCCCAAGCCAAACCAGGCACTGCCCAGCACCACGGTCAAGCCAGCCGCACTCATGGTCAGGGCCATGCCCATCACCACCTGGTCACCACGGTGGGTCACACAGCCCCAGCCCTGGACCATGGAAAGGGCCACCCCCAGGCCCAAGGCCACCGCCATCGCCGGCAGCCAAGAGCCCGTGGCCGCAGCCACACTGGCGGCAGCAAAAGCGGACAACAGCATCTTGCCTTCTAGCCCCAGGTCCACCACGCCCGAGCGCTCGGCCAAGCAGCCGGCCAAGGCACACAAGATCAGGGGCGTGGCCCCGCGCAGGGTCGAGCCCAACAAGGTGCCCACCAGCAGACCGAACTCGTGCAAGGCTTCCATCAAGGGCCCTCCCGCTCGACGCTGCGCGCCGCCGGGGCCAGCCGCCGGTGCAGGCGCGCCAGCGGCCCCACCAGTACCGTCGACAAAGCACCTGCAAACAGCACGATCAATCCCTGCAGCGTGAACACCATGTCGCGGCTGAAGCCCGGCACTTCGAAGGCGAGCTCGGCACCGCCCTGGTACAGCGTGCCAAACAACAGGGCCGCCAGGGCGATGCCCACGGGGTGGTTGCGCCCAATCAGCGACACCGCAATGCCCGCAAAGCCCGCACCGGCCACGAAGTCGGGCAGCAGCCGCTGGTGCACCCCGGCAATCTCGTTGACCCCCACCAAGCCGGCCATGGCCCCAGACACCACCATCGCGGCCATCACCTGGCGCCGCGGGTCCACGCCCGCATACAGCGCCGCCGCCGGCGCGTGGCCGCTGGCGCGCAATTCAAAGCCGCTGCGGCTGCCCCACAACAACCACCAGGTGGCCACCAAAGCCAGAACAGCCAACACGGCCGTGAGGTTCAAAGGCGTGGCCGGCCACTCCACCCCCAGGCCCTGCAGGGCCTCATGCACACCCGGCATGCGCGCTGCGGGTTCAAAGGCACGGCTTTGGAGGTCCATGGTCCCGGGCTCCTTGAGCACCTCCACCAGCAGGTAGCCCATGAGCGCAGCGGCCAAGAAATTGAACATGATGGTGGTGATCACCACATGGCTGCCGCGCCAGGCCTGCAGGGCGCCGGGCACCGCCGCCCAGGCCGCGCCGAACAGCATCGCGCCCATCACCATGGCCGGCACCAACACCGCAGCCGGCAGGCCCGGCGCCAGCTGCAAGGCGGCCAAGGCCACCAAGCCCGTACCCAAGCCCCCCATGGCCGCTTGTCCTTCGCCCCCAATGTTGAACAGCCCCGCATGAAAGGCCACGGCCACGGCCAAGCCCGTGAAGACAAAGGTGGTGGCGTAGTACAGCGTGTAGCCGATGCCCGCCTGGGACCCGAACGCGCCCTTGACCAGCAGAGCCAGCACCTGCCCAGGCTGAAAGCCTGCGGCCAGCACGACCAGGCCCGCCACCATCAGTGCCAGCGCCAGGTTCAGCAGCGGCAGGACCAGCAGGTCCACCCAGCGCGGTAAGTCCTGGGGGGTGCTCATGCCAGGGCCCCGGGATGTGCCGCAGGTGTATGGGCAGGTGGGGTGTCGAGCCCTGCTTCCACGCCCCCCATCAACCGCCCCAGCACCGCCTCGCTGCACTGCTTGATGGGCAGCTCGCCCGTGAGGCGCCCGCCGTTCATCACCAGCACGCGGTCTGACAGCGCCAGGATCTCGTCCAGCTCGGAGGAAACCAGGAGCACCGCGCCGCCGGCGTCGCGCAGCGCGCGCAGGCGGGCGTGGATGAACTCAATGGCGCCGATGTCCACGCCGCGCGTGGGCTGACCCACCAGAAGCACCTGTGGGGCCTGCGCCGCTTCGCGCGCGAGCACCAGCTTCTGCTGATTGCCGCCGCTGAACTTGGAGGTGCGCAGCAGCGGCGCGCGCGGGCGGACGTCGTAGCGCTCCATGGCCTGTGCGCAGTCGTCCTTCATCACCCGCCGGTGCAGCCAGCCTCGCGGGCCGTAGCGGCGCAGTCTCTGATAGCCCAGCGCGGCGGACTCCCAGGCCGCAAAGGGCAGCACCAGGCCGCGGCGGTGGCGGTCTTCCGGCACAAGGGCCACGCGCAGGGCGCGGGCCGTGGTCGGGTCCAGCCACTGGGTGGTCTCGAAGCGTCGCCCGCCCAGCGCGAGGGTGCCCGTCTGGGGCACCGCCAGACCAGCCAGCACGTCCAACAGCTCGCTCTGCCCGTTGCCCGAGACCCCGGCCACGCCCACGATCTCGCCGGCGCCCAGCGTCAGCGACACGTCCTGCAGGCGGGGCACGCCCTGCGCATCGTCCAGGCACAGGCCTTGGGCCTGCAGCAGCGGGGTGCCGCGGGTCTCGGGGTCGGGGGCTGTCGCCGCTGACGCCCGCCCCAACTGCACCTGCCGCCCCACCATGGCTTGCGCCAGCGAGTCCAGCGTCACCTCGCCAATCGGACGGTCCAGTACGACCTGCCCGCCACGCATCACGGTCACCGCATCGCACAGCGCCAGCACCTCCTTGAGCTTATGCGTGATCAGCAGCACCGTGGTGCCTTGCGCGCGGAGCTGCCGCAAGGTGTCGAACAGGGCCTGCGTCTCCTGCGGCGTGAGCACGGCGGTGGGCTCGTCCAGGATCAGGATGCGTGCGCCGCGGTACAAGGTCTTCAGGATCTCCAGCCGCTGGCGCTCCCCCACAGGCAGGCGCGACACGGGGGCGTCCAGGTCCACGCGCAGGCCGGTGTCGCGCATCAGCGCCTCCAGCCGATCGCGGGCCTGTGTGCGGGCGCGCCCCAGGTGCCAGGTGGGCTCGGCGCCCAGCATCACGTTGTCCAGGGCGCTGAAGTCCTCCACGAGCATGAAGTGCTGGTGCACCATGCCGATCCCCAGCGCGATGGCCTGGCGGGAGTCACCAATGCGCGCGGGCTGCCCCAGAACTTCGATCTCGCCGCTGTCGGCGGGATGGAAGCCGTAGAGGATCGACATCAGCGTGCTCTTGCCGGCCCCGTTCTCCCCGACGATGCCGTGCACCGTGCCGGCGGCCACCGTCAGGTCCACGCTGCGGTTGGCGTGCACAGCGCCAAAGCGCTTGTCGATCCGCCGCATGCGGACGGCGGGCGACGTCACCTCATGTGCTCGCGTTCAAGTGCTCGCTGTGGAGAGCTCACTGTGCTGTGCGCTCATTTGCAGGCGTTGTTGGCCATGAAGTCGATGACCTTGATCTTGCCGCTGATGATGTCGGCCTTGGCGGCGTCCACCTTCTTCTTCATGTCGGCGCTCACCAGCTTGGCGTTGTGCTCGTCCATCGCATAGTCCACGCCGCCTTCCTTCAGGCCCAGCGACACCACGCCCGGCTTCACGCCCTTGAAGGCGTTGTACACCGCCACGTCCACGCGCTTGACCATGGACGTGAGCATGGTGCCGGGCTGCAGGTGGTTCTGGTTGCTGTCCACGCCAATGGCGAGCTTCCCGGCGTCTTTGGCGGCCTGGTACACACCGATGCCCGTGCCGCCAGCCGCGGCGAACACCACGTCCACGCCGCCCGCAAACTGCGTCTTGGCCAGCTCGGCGCCGCGCGCCGGGTCGTTCCAGGCCGAGGGCGTGGTGCCGGTCATGTTGGCGCTGACCTCGGCCTTGGGGTTGGCGTATTTAGCGCCCTGCTCATAGCCGCACTGGAACTTGCGGATCAGCGGGATGTCCATGCCGCCCACGAAACCCACCTTGCCTGTCTTGCTGGCCATGGCGGCCATCATGCCCACCAGGAAGCTGCCCTCGTGCTCCTTGAACACGATGCTCTGCACGTTGGGCAGCGGCACCACCGAGTCGATGATCGCGAACTGCAGCTTGGGGAAGTCCTTGGCCACCTTCTCCAGCGTGGAGCCCTGCGAGAAGCCGATGGCCACGATGGGGTTGGCACCACGCTCGGCCATGCGGCGCTTGGCCTGCTCGCGCTGCGTCGGGTTGGTGATCTCGAACTCCAGATAGGGCTTGCCCGCCTCCTTCTTCCAGCGCTCGGCGCCGTCGAAGGCGGCCTGGTTGAAGGACTTGTCGAACTTGCCGCCCATGTCGTAGACGACGGCGGGCTCGGCCAGGGCGGAGGTGGTGGCCAGGGCCAGGCCGGCGGCGCTCAAGAGCTTGCGGTGCATGAGAGTTCTCCTCGGGGGTGTTGAAGGGGTGGTGGTGGCGCCGGTGGGTAACGCCCGCCTGGGAAATTGCCCGGCAGGATAGCAATGTTCGGGCCGCCTGCGCCTCAGTGATTCCCGGGGTGATGTCTGGTGATTGCTAGCATCGCCCGATGATCGCGGCCGACTTCGAGACCCTGAGCGCCACCGCGCGAGCCCTGCCCAAGGTGCTGCTGCACGAACACCTGGACGGCGGCCTGCGCGAGGGCACGTTGCTGGAATTGCTGGCCGAGCGCGGGCTGCCCACCCCGGCGGCCACCGTGCCGGGCCTGGTCCAGTGGTTCGACGAGCGCGCGCATGCCGGCTCGCTGGTGGAGTACCTCAAGGGCTTTGCGTTGACGGTGGCGGCCATGGCCTCGCCCGCCGCCCTGGAGCGTGTGGCCTTCGAGGCGGCGGAAGACGCGCGGCTGGACGGTTGTGTGCTGGCGGAGTTCCGCATCGCGCCCTTGCTGTTCGAGCCGTTGGGTGTTTCAGGCGACGCGGCCGTGGAGGCCATGCTGGCGGGCCTGGCGCGCAGCCCCCTGCCCAGCGGCCTGATCGTCTGCGCCATGCGTCAGGAGAGCGACGCGCAGATCGCCCGCGCGGCCGAGCTCGCCCTGCGGTGGCAGGGCCGCGGCGTCATCGGGTTCGACCTGGCGGGCCCGGAGGCCGGTTGGCCTGCCACACGCCACGCCGCGTTGCTGGCCAGGCTGCGCGCGGCCGGTCTGCCGCTGACCCTGCATGCCGGCGAGGCCGACGAGGGCCTGCGTGTGCTGGAAGCGGCCCGCCTGGGTGCGGCCCGCGTGGGTCATGGCGTGCGCCTGGCTGACCTGATCGATGGTCCGCAAGGCCCTGCCGTCCTGCAGGAGGTGCTAGAGCGGGGCCTGCACCTCGAGGTTTGCCCCACCAGCAATGTGCAGACCGGTGCGGCGGCCTCCATCGCCACGCACCCCATTGGGGCGCTGTGGCGGGCTGGAGTGTCGCTTTCTTTCCACACCGACAACCGGCTCATGTCACGCACCAGCGCCAGCCGCGAGGCCGCGCTTCTGGTGATGCAAGCCGGCCTGGACTGGGCCGATTTGCAGCGCATGTCCCTGCAGGCTGCGAGGGCATCGTTCCTGCCCAGCGCGCTGAAGGACGAAGCTGCGGCCAGGGTGCTGGACTGGCGGCCCCCGGTCTGACGCCCTGGCTAAAGCCGACTTTTCGACTCCGGCGTCATTGAACTGCCATGCACCCGGCATAGCATCTGTCGGGTTGGTTCAAATTCCACCCGCAGGACGTGGTCGCCAGCCGGCGCGCTTCTTGCACGGTGGGCTTCTGCCTCGATCACCTCTCTTCGAATGCCGTCCCCGTCCACCCACGGGCTGCCCCGCAGGCCGGCTCAGCCCACCCGCCCAGGAGACTTCGCGTGAATCCTTCCGTCTTCCACGCCTTTTTCAGAACTGCCATCAGTGCGGCTGCAGCCATCGTGTTGGTCGCCCCGGCCCTGGCCCAGAACACCACTGCCGCCCTGGGTGGGCGGATCACGGGCTCCGACGGTAAGCCGGTGGCGGGCGCCACCGTGTCCATCCTGCACGTGGAGTCGCGCTCGGTAAGCACGGCCACCACGGATGCCGAGGGCCGCTACGGCGCTCGCGGCCTGCGCGTGGGCGGGCCCTACACGGTGACCATCTCCAAGGGCAGCGCGACCGACAAACGTGACAACGTCTTCCTGACCCTGGCGGAGACCACGAGCCTGGATGTGCAGCTGGGCACGGTCACCACCGTGGTGGTCACCGGTTCCGCGGTCAGCGACAAGTTCAACAGCGCCAACATGGGCGCGGGCACCAACATCAGCAACGCCCAGCTCAACGCACTGGCCTCCATCCAGCGCAGCCTGCAGGACTACGCTCGCACAGACCCACGTCTGGCGCAGACCGACAAGGAGCGTGGCGAGATCTCGGCCGGCGGCCAGAACTCCCGCTACAACTCCATCACCATCGACGGTGTCAACGTCAACGACACCTTTGGTCTGGAGTCCAACAACCTGCCCACGATCAAGCAGCCCGTGTCCATCGAGGCGATCCAGTCGGTGCAGGTCAACCTGAGCAACTACGACGTCACGCAGAAGGGCTACACCGGCGCCAACATCAATGCCGTGACCAAGAGCGGCGGCAATGAGTTGTCGGGCAGCGTCTTCTACGTCACGCGCGACGACAGCATGGCTGGGCAGCGCTACAACCGGGCCACCGACACCTACTTCGACCCGCCGCCCTTCAAGGAAACGACCAAGGGCTTTACCCTGGGCGGCCCCATCATCAAGGACAAGCTCTTCTTCTTTGCCGCGTACGAAGACTTCTTCAGCTCACGCACCCGGCCCGACTTCGGCCCCTTGGGCGGCACCAGCGGCACGACGGTAGGTATCACCTCCTCGGCCATCAAGGGCGCCATTGACATTGCCAAGAACACCTGGGGTGTGGACGTGGGCAGCGCCGAGGTGCCGGCCGGCCTGGGCGTGGCGGTGAAGGACTCGCTGCTCAAGCTGGACTGGAACATCAACGACAACCACCGCGCCAACCTGCGCTACACCAAGACCGAGCAATCCGAGCCCTTCCTGGTGGGCTTCAGCGCCACGGGGTTGTCGCTGAGTTCCTACTGGTACAACCAGAGCAAGCAGCTGGAAAGCCTGGTGGGGCAATGGTTCGCTGACTGGACGCCCAACTTCAGCACCGAGGTCAAGATCTCCAAGCGCGACTACGCGAGCGAACCCGCGCCAGTCAATGGTGTGCGCCTGCCGCAAATCGCCCTGCGCTTCTCAGGGGCCCTGCCGGCCGATGCCCCCGCGGGCGTGAGCGCCAACAGCCGCGACCTGCTGCTGGGTACCGAGCGCAGCCGCCACTTCAACGTCCTGCGCACCGACACCATCGACACCTACGTGGGGGGCACCTACACGATGGGTGCTCACGAGCTGAAATTCGGCGTGGACCGCTCGGAGAACGACGTCTACAACGCCTTCCTGCAGGACACCAACGGCCAGTACCGCTTCCAGTGCGAGAACTCCAGCGCCACGCTGACCTACAGCTTCGGCAGCATCAGCTGCGCCACGGCCACAGCCGCACAGGTGGAGGCCGCGGTGCTGGAGAACTTCCGCCTGGGTCGTCCTTCGCTGTACCAGGTGCAATTGCCACAGGCCGGGCGGGCGCTGAGTGACGCCGTGGCCCAGTGGAGCTACGCCAGCACGGGCCTGTTCCTGCAGGACACCTGGAAGGTCCGCAAAGGCCTGAACGTCACGTTCGGCCTGCGCGTTGACGCATTGGACGTGCCCGTCAAGCCGCTGTACAACGCCGCGGCCGCAGCGGCGCGGGTGGCGGGGAACGCGACCACGGGTGTGCGCCAGTCAGGCGGTTTCGGTCTGGACAATTCCGTCACGCTGGACGGCAGCACCTTGGTCCAGCCTCGTTTGGGCTTCAACTGGAACCTGGACACCGAGCGCCGCATGCAGATCCGCGGCGGTGTGGGTCTGTTCCAAGGGGCTGCGGCCAACGTCTGGCTGTCCAACCCGTTCTCCAACACCGGCATCGCTGCTGCCGTGCTGAGCTGCACCACCTTCTCCACCTGCGCTACCGCAGGTGCGAAGTTCAGCGCCGACCCGAGCAAGCAGCCCACGCTGACCGGCACGCCGCCGGCGGCCAACGTCGACTTCCTGTCGCCAGGGCTGGAGCAGCCCTCGGTGTGGAAGACCAACCTGGCGCTCGATGCCGAGTTGCCCGCGCTGCCTGTGGTGGGCAAGCTGGTGGCCGGGTTCGAGTGGCTCAACACCAAGACCCGCAGCGGCATCACCTACGAGCACCTCAATCTGGGGGATCCGACCCGCACCGGCCCGGATGGTCGACAACTGTTCTACACCACCCAGGGCTACAACCCGGCTTGCTGGACGGCCACGGGCACCAGCCTGTCTACGGGTGCGTGCGCTGGGTTCCGCAACAAGGCGCTGTCCAACCCCAGCTTCAACAACGTGCTGCTGGCCCGGGAAACCAGCCAGGGCGGTGGCGATGCGGTGACCTTGTCCCTGAGCAAGCCCGCCAGCGCGGGCTTGGGATGGGGCGTGGCCTACACCATGACCACGGCCAAGGAGGTGAGCCCGCTGACCTCGTCGGTGGCCAACTCGAACTGGCTGAACCGCAACGTCTTCAATCCGAATGAAGAGGTGCTGCAGAACTCCAACTACCTGATCAAGGACCGCGTCAGTGCCAACCTGACCTGGGCCAAGGCTTTCGTGGGTAACTACAAGACGACCTTTGGCGTGTTCTACGAGGGTCGCCGCGGCAAGCCGTACAGCTGGACTTTCATCAACGACATGAACGGCGACGGCGTAACGGGCAACGACCTGATGTACGTGCCCTCTGCACCGGGCTCTGGCGAGGTGGAATTCCGGGGTGGCGCCACCGAGGAGGCGAAGTTCTGGGACATCGTCAACGCCAATCCTGCGCTGGCGGCGGCCAAGGGCGGCGTGGTGGGGCGCAACAACCAGTTCGCACCCTGGGTGAACAACGTGGATGTGCGCGTCAGCCAGCAACTGCCAGCACTGTCGGCCAAGCACAAGGCATCCATCAGCCTGGACATCCTGAACTTCGGCAACCTGCTGAACAAGAAGTGGGGTCGGATCGACGAGATCGGCTTCCCGTCCAACCGCAGCTTCGTCAATTACGGGGGCATCAACGCCGCGGGCAAGTACGTCTACAGCCTGGGCACCACCGAAGACTTCGTCACCCGCCAGGCCGCGGGCGAGTCGCAGTGGGCGGTTCAGATCACGCTGAAGTACGAGTTCTGAGGCCCCGGTGGCCGGCCACCGTCCGGCACCCCGGCGCTTTCTTGACAACTCAGAACCCCCGCAGCGGTAACGTCGCGGGGCGTTGCAGCCAGTTGGTTGGTGACCAGGAACTGAGCGCATCCACCGTGTGCAGCGTGTAGGCCTGGCGGGAGACCCCTGAGCGGTTCGAGGCGCTGTAGTGCGGCAGCAGGCCGTGCAGGCACACCAGCGTGCCAGCGGGTACCTCCACCGGCACGGCCTGGCTGATCTCGGGCCAAGGCGTGGCGTCCAGCGCCTCCAGGCCCAGTTCAGACGGTGGGGTGCCAGCAGCCTGCGTGGCGGTGGTCCGCCGCACGAAGCGCTCCCGCAGGGGCCCCTGATGGCCACCCGGCTGCACCCACAGGCAACCGTTGTCGCGGGTGGCGTCTTCCAGCGCGAACCAGAAGCCGGTCACTGTGATGGGGGTGCTGTGCAAAAAGGTGGCGTCCTGGTGCCAGCGCACTTCACCGCCGATGCCCGGCTGCTTGAAGATCAGCATGGACTGCCAGATGCGCGGGTCCTGCAGACCCAGGTCTTCGGCCAGCGCCGCCAGCGCCGGCCCGCGCGAGAAATCGTCGAACACGGGGTCCAGGTCGTGCAAGGCGTGACCGATCTTGTTGATGGACAGGCTCTTGGCCTGCCGCAGATGGCCTGATTCGTCAAAAGCTTCTTCCTCGAAGAAGCAGTGGACGCCGCTGGCGGAGTCCAGGAAGGCCTTGTCGGCGGCCTGGCGAGCTTGGTCCCTGGTGCTGAACACGCTGAGCCGAGGCCCCGGCTCGAAGGCCTCCACAATCTGCGCGGCTCGCAGGCGCAGGACCTCCAGGTCCTGTACCGGTTTGAAGCCCGGCAGGACCAGATAGCCCTGGTCTTGCCACTGGGCTTGCTGGGCGGGTGTGAGTCGCTGCGCTGGCTTTGCGTTGTTGCGCCCCTGGACGGGCTCTTCAAGTGAAGCGGGCATGTTTGATTGTGGCCTTTTGGATTCGGGCGCCCGGCAGCGAGGCCATCCGCGGCTATGCTTCAACGCTCCTCAAGCGCTGGCCTCAGCGCACGCTCCCGGAGCCCCCCGATGGCCGCAGAAGCCCCCGTTGCCCCCCGCCACATCCGCCTGACCTCTCACCCGGGGCAGGGCGCCACGGGTGCGCCCACCATCCGCTGGGGCGCTGCCGACCCGCTGGCGCGCGGCCCCCTGGTGGGCACCACCACCAACCGCAGCCAGCGCAACGTGGTGGGCACGCACAGCGGCAGCTACGGCGTCTACCGGGCGCTGGCCGTGGCTGCGGGTAACTTGACGCGGGGCCACCGTGCCGACCTTACCAACACCGCACCCACCGACCCCATCGGCCCCTACCCCCAGTGGGGCGAGCCCGAGAAAATCGTCTCCATCGACCCCTGGGGCGCCAGCGTGCAGCAGGTCTACGCCGACTACCTGGCGCAGGGCTACGACATCCGCCCGACGATCGCCGTCACCAAGGCGCACATCCACCTGCCGGAGATCAAGCAGGCCATCGCCTTCCAGCGCCTGTCCATTGATGGGCGCGTCCTCCTGGAGGACGCCTCGGCCACGGTGACCAAGATCGCGGTGGAGCCGGTGTGGTGGCTGCCCGGGGTGGCCCGGCGCTTCAACGTGAGCGAGGCCGACTTGCGCCGCGCGCTGTTCGAGGAGACGGGCGGGATGTACCCCGAGCTCGTCACGCGCAGCGATCTCGAGGTCTTTCTGCCGCCCATTGGCGGTCAGACGCTCTACGTCTTCGGCGACGTCCGCGCGCTGGCTGACCCGAACGTGACGCTCACGGCCCGCGTGCACGACGAGTGCAACGGCTCGGACGTCTTCGGCAGCGACATCTGCACCTGCCGGCCTTACCTGACCCATGCCATCGAAGAATGCATCGCCGGGGCGCAGCAAGGCGGCGTGGGCCTGATCGCCTACAGCCGCAAGGAGGGCCGGGCCCTGGGCGAAGTGACCAAGTTCCTCGTCTACAACGCCCGCAAGCGTCAGGAGGGCGGGGACCGCGCCGACAAGTATTTCCTGCGCACCGAGTGCGTGGCCGGCGTACAGGACATGCGCTTTCAGGAGCTGATGCCTGACGTGCTTCATTGGCTGGGCATTCGCAAGATCCACCGCCTGGTGAGCATGAGCAACGACAAGTTCGACGCCATCACTGGCAGCGGCATCGAGGTGGGCGAGCGCGTGAAGATCCCTGACGAGCTGGTGCCCGCCGATGCCAAGGTCGAGATCGAGGCCAAGATCGCAGCAGGCTATTTCACCGACGGCAGCGTGCCCACGGAAGCAGACCTGGCGCAGGTCAAGGGCCGGGGGTTGGAGTGAGCACGCTTCTCTTTGGACCCAGTGCATGTATATACTGAACGTATATCTTTTCGGGAGAAGAACTTGACCTTGGCCCGCATCTTCCAATCCGGCAACAGCCAGGCCGTCCGCCTGCCCAAGGAGTTCCGCTTCGACGTGGAGGAGGTGGAGATCCTGCGCCGAGGTGATGAGGTCATCCTGCGGCCGATGCCTGTCAGCGGCGCTGCCGTCTTCGAAGCGCTGGCCGCACTGCCGCAGGACTTGTGGCCCGAGGGGCGCCAGGATGAGCCGCCCCAGACGCGCGAGCCGTTCTGATGCCGGTGTCGACACGCACACCCCTCACGCGGCACAAGCGTTACCTCCTGGACACGAACATCTGCATTTATGTGGCCAAGCACAGCCCCCCGGAAGTGCGGCAGCGCTTCGAACAGCACGCCGCGCGCGATCTCGCCATGTCCGTGGTGACCTTGGGTGAGTTGCGATTTGGTGCCGAGCGCAGCCAGCACCCGGTGCTGGCAATGGAACGTCTTGCGCAACTCAAGCGCGTCATCGAAGTGGCCCCCTTGCCGGCTGAAGCCGGCGAGCATTACGGGCAGATCAGAGCGGACCTGCAGCAGCGAGGCTGCGTGATTGGCGGCAATGACCTCTGGATTGCGGCACATGCTCGCGCGAACGGCTGGGTGCTGGTCACCAACAACGGCCGAGAGTTCGAGCGTGTGCATGGCCTCCAGGTCGAGAACTGGGTGCATCCGACATGAATTCCCGCGACCCCCTGGCCGCTCTGCGCGAGCCCGCCACCATCCGCGCGCGCTGCGCGGCCGTTGCGCGCGCCGTGGAGGAAGGCCGCTCAGGCCACTTCAAGATCGACCGCAGCCGCCTGCCCGAGGTCGCGCAGCGCGTGGCGGCCCTGACGCGCGAGCGCTTTCCGGACCTGAAGATCCCGTACCACAGCCGCTGGCGCCACTTTGAGGCCGGGGGGGTCGACCGCAAGGGCGAACTCGACGCCCTGCTGGTCGGCCGCAGCGCCGCCGAGGTGGCGCGGGCCCGCATCGACCTCACCGTGGTGAGCGTGCTGCTGGACGCGGGCGCCGGGCCGCAGTGGCGCTACACCGAGCGCCCGGAGCTGGATGCACTGGCCCTGCCCGTGCACCGGCAAAAGGGCGAGGACCTGCTGGCCATGTTGGGGGCGGCCACGGGCGGCGGCAAGGTCAAGGATCCGGTTGCAGCGGAGACTCAAAGCGAAGGCGCCACCGCGCCGGCCGAAGGCGCGTCTGAAGCAGGCGCAGACCCCACGACATCTGCCGACACCGCAGCGCAGGAGATCACTTCAGGGCAGCCCGAGCGGCACAAGACCCCCGAGCGGGCCACCTTCACTCGTTCTGAAGGCCTGGGCGTGGCCAGCTTCAGGGCCTTCGTGGCGGGTGTCTTTTCCTCTGACCCCGCCGACCCGCTGCGGGTGGACGCCCTGGCCCTCAAGCGCCTGGACGCTGCAGCCCTGCGCGCCATGTTCCAGGCCAGCCCCTCCAACCCCCTGGTGGGGCTGGAGGGCCGCGCGGCGCTGCTGGTGCGCCTGGGCGAGGTGCTGGAGGCGCAGGCCCTGGCCCAGGGCGGCACGGACCGGCCGGGACGGCTGTACGACACCCTGACTCAAGACGGTGAGCGCCACGAAGTCACAGCCACCGACATCCTGCGCGAACTGGTCGTGGGCTACGCCCCCATCTGGACCAGCGGCAGCAGCGTGCTGGGCCTGCCGGCGGGCGATGTGTGGCCGCACCTGTGGGCCGGGGCTGACACGACCACAGGTGATGATGGCGTCACCCGCCCCGACCGCGCAACGGGCGGTTGGGTGCCCTTTCACAAGCTCAGCCAGTGGTTGACCTACTCCCTGCTGGAGCCTTTCGAATGGGCGGGCGTACGGGTCACCGGCCTGGACGCCCTGACCGGCCTGCCCGAGTACCGTAACGGCGGCCTGCTCCTGGACGGCGGCGTGATCGTCCCGCGCGACACGCGCGACCTGGCCAAGGCCTGGAAACCATCCGACGAGTTCATCATCGAGTGGCGGGCCCTGACCGTGGTGCTGCTCGACGAACTGGCGGTGCTGGTGCGGCAGGCGTTGGGGATGTTGCCCGATCAGATGCCGCTGGCCTGCATCCTGGAAGGCGGCACCTGGGCCGCGGGCCGGCAGATCGCCCGCGAGCTGCGCGAGGGCGGCGCACCGCCGCTGCAGATCGACAGCGATGGCACGGTGTTCTGAGCCCTGGCATGCAAGTGATGCCCCTGCCTCAGCGACCTGCGCCCGCCCAGCAGCTGCGTGTCTGGCCCCGAACCTGAAGCTTGCGCGCTCGCCCATGACCGGCCGCTTCACACCCGATGAAATCTGCGGGCTGCCGGGTTTGTGCCACCCCATCGTCTTGAGAGCCCTGGAGCCCTGCCCATGACCACTCCTGAAGTCCACCACATCACCCATCCGCTGGTGCAGCACAAGCTCTCGCTCATGCGCCAGAAGGACTTGAGCACCATGAGCTTTCGGCGGCTGTTGCACGAGATCAGCATGCTCATGGCCTACGAGGTCACGCGCGATATGCCCACCCACCTGGTGCAGATCGAGACGCCCCTGGAAACCATGATGGCGCCCATGATCGACGGCAAGAAGACGGTGTTCGTCGTCATCATGCGCGCGGGCAGCGGCTTTCTGGACGGCATGCTGGAGGTGGTGCCGGGTGCGCGCGTGGGCCACGTGGGCCTGTACCGCGACCCCAAGACGCTGGTGGCGGTGGAGTACTACTTCAAGATGCCGCACGACATGCATGAGCGCGACGCCATCGTGCTGGATCCGATGCTGGCCACCGGCAATTCCGCCGTGGCGGCCGTGGAACGGCTCAAGGAGACTAGACCGAAGTCCATCCGCTTCGTCAGCCTGCTGGCCGCCCCCGAAGGCCTGGCCAACTTCCACGCCCACCACCCGGATGTGCCCGTCTACACCGCTGCCATTGACCGCCAGCTCAACGAGCACGGCTACATCGTGCCGGGCCTGGGTGATGCGGGGGACCGGATCTTTGGGACGAAGTAGGGCGCCGCCTGCCGTAGCGATCAGGCCGCATCGCCCGTCCGCAGGGCCTGAAGCCGCGAGGCCAGCGCCCGCAGGCCGATCGCCTGCACGCCGTCTCCCACGGGGTAGGGTTCGGGGTCGGTGCCGCTGTGCACCAGCCAGCGTTCAGTCACACGCAGGTCTTCACTGGCGCTGTAGAAGCCGCGACGGGGTCGGGCGCTTGGGCTTTTCTTGACTTCGATGGCCCAGCGGCCGTGCCCCGGCAAGTCCAGCACCAGATCGACCTCTGCGCCGTTGCTGGTGCGGTAGAAGCCCGCTTGCGCGTCCCGCGGCGCGGCGTTGATCAGGGTCTCGACGGCAAAGCCCTCCAGGCTGCCTCCCACCACCGGGTGCGCCAGCAGGGCGTCCATCGAGCCCAAGCCCAGCAGGGCGTGCAGCAGGCCGCTGTCGCGCACGTACAGCTTGGGTGACTTCACCAGGCGCTTGCCCTCGTTGCCATGCCAGGGCAGCAGGCGGCGCAGCAGCATCAGGTCCACCAGCATGTCCAGGTACCGGTTCACGGTCTTGGTGTCGAGCATCAGGCTTCTGCTGAGCAGAGACACATCGAGCAGGGCGCCCTGCTGATGGGCCAGCATGGTCCACAGCCGGCGCAAGGTCTGCGCTGGCAGCCGCGCGCCGTAGCGTGGGATGTCGCGTTCGAGGTAGGTGCTGATGAGGTTCTGTCGCCAAGCCAGGCTCTTGGCGCTGCTGGTCGCCAGCACGCTCAGGGGGAACCCGCCACGCAGCCACAGCGTGTGTTGATCGCCAAGGTCCAGTTCCAGCGCCTGCAGCGGCGGCAGTTCCAGGTACGCCACCCGCCCGGCCAGGCTCTCGCCCGACTGCCGCAGGAGCTCGCCATTGGCCGAACCCAGCAGCAGGAACCGGCCCTGGGCCTTGCCGCTGCGGCGCGCCTCGTCGATCAGGCTTCGCAGCACGGCGAACAGGTCCGGCCGCTGCTGCACCTCGTCCAGGATGACGAGCTTGTCGGGGTGCAGTGCGAGGTAGGCCTCGGGGTCGGTCAGCTTCTGCAGATCGCTGGGGCGTTCGAGGTCCAGGTACAGGCTGCCCCGAGGGTCCTCCTCACCCAGCTGGCGGGCCAGCGTCGTCTTGCCCACTTGCCGTGCGCCGAGCAGGACCACGGCCGGATGGTCAGCCAGGGCAGACTTCAATTCCCGGGAGAGAAGCCGCTCGTACATCCATGCATTATAGGTATTTAGATAACACAAATGCATTATTTAAAGTGTGGTACCCAGACCAGACCCTTGGTTCGTGCTTCCGCCTTGATGAGGGCTTTAGGGCACGGCGAAGGCGGGGCCCAGCAGAGAAGGCCGCTGCGCGCTACCAGGGCGTGCACGCAGGACACGTCTGCAAGCCAGGGATTTCCCCAGCGCATTTGCAGGCCATGTGAGTCCGAGGGTTCCTACACTGCGTGTCAACTCGACGTTCCCTTGAAAGCCTCGGTATGAAGTTCCCGTTCGCCCGTTACGTGCTCATGCTGGCTCTTGGCGCTTTGTCGGCTTGCGCAACCCAAGCCCCCGCACCCACGGCCGCGGCGCTGGCCCCCGTGCAAGAGGTCAAGGCCTTGCTGTGGGTGGGCAACAGCTTCTACTACTACAACAACTCGATGCACGGGCACGTGGGCCAGTTGTTGGCGGCAGCCGGCAGCCGAGGCCACAGGTCCTCATCGGCCACCATCAGCGGCTCGGGCTTGAACTGGCATGACGTGGCGTCGCATCTGCGCCCTGACAGCGGCGTAGGTAGCTACTCCTTCGTGGGCGACAACGAAGTCCGCTTCAATCCCAAAGGCGGCAGAAGGTTCGACGCGGTCATGATGATGGACTGCAGCCAGTGCCCCATCCACCCGCAGCTTGGCCCCCTGTTCCACGAGTTCGTGGGCAAGCACAGCGCTACGGCGCGCAGCTTCGGTACCGAACCCATCCTCTTCATGTCCTGGGCTTACTCGGACAAGCCCGAGATGACCGAGCCGCTGGCTGCGGAGTACATCAAGGCAGGCAAGGCTCACAACGTCCTGGTGGTGCCTGCAGGACTGGCCTTTGCCGAGTCGGTGAGGAAGCGCCCTGATGTGAGCCTGATCGTGGCCGACAAGCGCCACCCGAGCCTGGCAGGCACCTACCTGGCCGCGTGCACTGTGCTGGCCTCGGTCTACAAGGTGAACCCGGTGGGCAATGCCTACACCGCCGGGCTGCCCGCTGCGGTGGCAGCGCACCTGCAGGCGGTGGCGTGGGACACCTCCCAGGCCTTTCACGCCAAAGAAGGCCGGGGCAGCCTGCGCTGAAGCGCGCTGTTCACGGCCAAGGCCGCCGTCACATGGACTTGGTCGGCTCGGCAACACGCAGATCCAGCGTGAAGGGTGCACGTTGAGGATCCTGCTGGCCGAGGACGACGCGATGCTGGCCGATGCGATCAGCCGCGCGCTGCAGCAGTCGGCGCACGCCGTGGACGTGGCGCGTGACGGCGCACAAGCCGATGCCGCGCTGGCCACCGATTCCTTTGACCTGGCGATCCTGGACGTGGGCCTGCCCGTGTTCGACGGCTTCGAGGTGCTGCGGCGCCTGCGCGCACGCCGCTCGCGTGTGCCGGTGCTGATCCTGAGCGTGCGCGATGGCGTGGAAGACCGCGTCGCGGGCCTGGACCTGGGCGCGGATGACTACCTGACCAAGCCTTTCCATCTTTTCGAGCTGGAGGCCCGTGTGCGGGCGCTCATCCGCCGGGCGCATGCCATGTCCAGCCCGGAGATCGTCCACGGCCGCCTGCGCATCGATGTGGCGGGCCGGCGCCTGTACTGCGACGAACAGCCCGTGGAGCTGACCTCTCGCGAGTTCGCCATGGCCGAGATGCTGCTCATGCGCGTGGGCCGCGTGGTCACCAAGCAGCAGTTGGTGGACCATCTCTACGGTTGGGAGGAGGGCCTGTCGAGCAATGCGGTGGAGGTGCTGGTGCACCGCCTGCGCAAGAAGCTGGAAGACACGGGCATCGACATCCGCACCATCCGCGGCATGGGCTACCTGGTGGAGCATGCGGCCTGAGGCCGGGCGGCTGCGCACGCAGCTGCTGCGCTGGCTGCTCGTCCCGCTGCTGGCCCTGCTGGCGGTGGACGCTGGCATCAGCTACTTTGTGGCCCACCGCGTCGCGCAGGGTGCGCAGGACAAGGCCTTGCTGGAGATCGCGCACGAACTCGGGCTGATGGTGAGGCGCAGTGAGGCGGGCGAGCTGACGCTGGAGCTGCCCGAGGCGGCGCGGCGCATCCTGCTGGAAGACCCGGAAGACCGGGTCAGCTTCGAACTGCTGGACGGCCAGGGGCGACGTCTGGGCGGCGAGGCGATTCCGCCACCGCCCGCTGAGGCCCGGAGGGCGCGTCTGGGAGAGGCCCTCTACGACACGCGCCTGGCCCATGGCGAGGTGCGCGCCGTGCAAGTACCCCTGGCCGCCAGGTCTGGGGCCCTGCTTCGCGTGGCCGAAACGCGACACCAGCGCAATGCGATGGCGCGCGACATCCTGGCCGCGGTCGTGTTGCCCCAGGTGCTGCTCATCGTGCTGGCCGGCCTGGTGGTGCGCTTCGGTGTGAACCGCGGGCTGCAACCCCTGGACGACCTGCAGCGCTCCGTGGCGGCGCGCTCGCACAAGGACCTGAGCCCGCTGGACGATCGGCAGGTGCCTCTGGAGGTGCGTCCGCTGGTGGTGGCGGTCAACCTGCTGCTGCAGCGGCTGGAACAGGTGCTGGCCCTGCAGGCGCGCTTCATCGCCGACGCGGCGCACCAGCTCAAGACGCCCGTGGCCGGTCTCAAGGCCCACACCGAACTGCTGGCCCGCAACCCGGACCTGCCTGACCGCGAAGTGGTGATCGCCCGCCTGGAGATGGGGGCGGAGCGTCTGTCGCGCCTGGTGTCGCAGCTGCTCTCTCTGGCACGCAATGAGCCCGAGGCGGCCCGCATGATGGACTTCCGCCCAGTGGACCTCAACGCCCTGGTGCTGGACATCGCGGCGAACTGGGTACCCCAGGCCCTCAAGCGCGACATCGATCTCGGCCTGGAAGCCCACGACGGCGCAGTGATGGTGCACGGTGATGCCGGGCGGCTGCGCGAACTGTTCGACAACCTGCTGGACAACGCCATTCGCTACACAGAACCTGGAGGACGGGTGACGGTGCGCGTGACGGCGCAGCCCAGCCCGGGTGTGGCGGTGAGTGACGACGGCCCGCGCATCCCGCCCGAAGAGCAGCAGCGCGTGTTCGAGCGTTTTCACCGGCTGCTTGGGTCGGGCGAAGGCAGTGGGCTGGGCCTGGCCATCGCGCAGGAGATCGCCCGCCTGCACGAGGCCCGCATCCTGGTGCAAGACGACGCCGACGGCGTGGGCAACCGCTTCAGTGTGGTGTTTCCTGCGCCTTGAACGAGCTGTGGCTGAGGCTTCGGCCCCGGCCTGAAAGCCTGCCGTAATGTTTCGGTAAGCGCGCCTTCAAGCGGCTGACAGCGGGCGCAAACACCAGCGCCTTAGTCTTCACAGCGCAGCGGCAGCCACCCCCGGCCTGCCGGCAAGACCTTCAAAGGCAGGTGCCGCCATCATGGACATGTTCACCACCAGCGCGTTCTGGATCGCGCTCGGCCAGATCATCATCGTCAACATCATGCTCAGCGGTGACAACGCCGTGGTCATTGCGCTGGCCAGCCGGTCGCTGCCGCCCAAGCAGCAGCGCTCGGCCATCATCTTCGGCAGCGTCGGCGCCATCGTGCTGCGCGTCATCCTCACCTTCTTCGCGGTGATGCTGCTGAAGCTGCCGTACCTGAAGCTGGTGGGCGGGCTGGCGCTGCTGTGGATCGGCGTGGGCCTGCTGTCCTCTGAGGACGATGGCCAGGGGCCGGACGCCCACTCCAACCTGTGGGCGGCCATCCGCACCATCATCATTGCCGACCTCATCATGAGCCTGGACAACGTGCTGGGCGTGGCCGCTGCGGCCAAGGGCAACACCGTGCTGCTGGTGCTGGGCCTGGCCATCAGCATCCCGCTCATCATCTACGGCAGCAAGCTGATCCTGAACCTGATGGGTCGCTTTCCCATCATCATCACGCTGGGGGCCGCTCTGCTGGGCTGGGTGGCCGGCGAGATGCTGGTGGACGACAGCTCGGTAGCGGGCTGGATCAACAGCAACGCCCAGTTCCTGCACCTGGCCGTACCGGTGGCCTGTGCGATAGGCGTGGTGGTGACGGGCCGGTGGATGGATGCGCGCAACCGCCGCCAAGCTCACGCAACGGCCGCCTGAGGAGCCCACCATGATCGAAGTTCTTGCTCCCGTCCGTGCCGACCATGACCAGCGCTGGGCGCTCAACTGCCTGACGGAGTTGAACCAGCGCGAGCCCATCCGCGTGCATCTGCTGTCGGTGCAGCCGCGCTACAGCGGCCATGTGCGCATGTTCGTCAGCCCCACCTGGATCCATGAGGTGCAGGTGGAGGACGGGCAACAGGAGTTGGAGCCCATGTGTCGCGAACTCGAGGCCCGGGGCATTGCTTGCGAGCGCCACGTGGTGGAGGGCAGCAGCGCCGAGCAGATCGCTCGCTTTGCGCAGGAGCATCACTGCGCCCAGGTCGTCATGGGCCCGCCGACACCCGGCCTCCTGTCAGACCGCGTCTTTGGCTCGCTCAACCACCAGGTGGAGCAACTGTTGCAGCAGTCTGGAGAACCCTGCGTGGTGCGCTGAACTGCAGCGCGGACCGTGCCTGTGTGACGGGCCGCGCGTGGAGCACGCGGGGCCTGAGGTGCGGCGTGTGACGTTGATGCGGTGTCAGCCTGTTTTGAGGGGCAGGCTGCGCAGGCGCTTGCCGGTCAGCGCAAATAGCGCGTTGGCCACCGCAGGCGCAATGGGCGGCGTACCTGGCTCGCCCACGCCCTCGGGGTGCGCATCCGAGGGCAGGATGTGGGTTTCGATGCGCGGGCAGGCGTTCAGCCGCAGCGCCGGCTGGTCGTGGTAATTGCTCTGCGCCACGCGGCCCCGGGTGACGGTGATCTCCCCATACAGCGCGGCCGACAGTCCGAAGACGATGCCGCTTTCCATCTGCTGCGCGATCAGATTCGGGTTGACGGGGGTGCCGCAGTCCACGGCGCAGACCACACGGTGCACCCGGATCGTGCCGTCAGGCGCCAGGGACACTTCCGCCACCTGCGCCACCACCGAGCCGAAGCTCTGGTGCAGCGCCACGCCGCGCGCCGTCTTCGCGCCATCGGGGGCTGGCGTCACAGGCGTGCCCCAACCCGCCTTGTCGGCGGCCAGCTTGAGCACAGCTGCCGCGCGCGGGTGGCGGCCGAGCAGGCCCAGGCGGAAGGCCACCGGGTCCTGCTGAGCGAAGTGCGCGCACTCGTCGAC
>CAYSOD010000015.1:0-21301 GCA_964432385.1 uncultured Rubrivivax sp. | reverse complement strand
ACGACTTCCGTGACGCGCTGATCGACCAGTTCGACGGCCTGTACCGCGAAGCGTCCGCCGGCAACGGCCGTATCGTCGCGATCTCGCTGCACCCCTGGGCCATCGGCCAGCCTTACCGCATCGGCGCGCTGGAAGAAGCCCTGGCCCACATCATGGGCCACGAAGGCGTGTGGGCCGCCACGGGTTCGGAGATCCTGGATGCCTGGCAGCCCAGCAGCGCGGCTTGATGCAAGAAGCCTGTGCATGAGGCTTGAGGACCGCCTGAGCTACAGCGCCCTGCCGGACCGGCCGCCCGTGGCGTGGCCGGGCGGGGCGCGGCTGGCACTGTGGGTGGTGCCCAACATCGAGCACTACGAGTACCTGCCGCAGCAGGTGCGGGTGCGCGACCCCTGGCCGCGCGTGCCGCACCCGGACATCCTGGGCTACGGCCTGCGCGACTACGGCAACCGCGTGGGGGTGTGGCGCCTGATGGAGGTGTTCGATCGACTGGGCATCCGCTGCACCGTGTCACTGTCTATGGCCGTGCTGGAGATGTACCCAGAGATTGCGCAGGCCATGATTGAAAGGCGCTGGGAGTTGATGTCCCACGGCCTGTACAACACGCGCTACCACTGGAACATGAGCCCTGAGGAGGAGCGCGCCGAGATCCAGCACTGCCAATCCATCCACCGCCGCATCACCGGGCGCGACTTCGCTGGCTGGTTCTCGCCGGCAGCCTCCAACACCTTGCACACCCCTGACCTGGTGGCCGAGGCCGGCATCCGCTACCTGTGCGACCTGTACCACGACGACCAGCCCACCTGGGTGAACCTACGCGAAGACCTGCGCCCTGCCCGCCTGGTCAGCCTGCCCTACAGCATGGAGGTCAACGACAGCATCTGTTGGCGCCGCGGGATGGAAGGCGAGGCCTTCGAGCGCAAGATCGTGGACGAGTTCGACACCCTGTACGCCGAGGGCGGCCGGGTGATGTGCGTGGCCGTCCACCCTTTCATCATGGGCCAGCCGCACCGCATCGAGCACCTGGAGCGTGCCCTGGCCCACGTGCTGAAGCACCCGGGTGTCTGGTGCGCCACGGGTGAAGAGATCGTCGAGGCCTGGGTCGCCCAGCAGAAAGAGATCCCCACATGAACGCTCCTGCCGACTACATCCGCGCCTACATGGCCGAGCGCGCGGTCGACCCCTCCAAAGCCGCACTGGTCATCGTGGACATGCAGAACGCCACCGGCTCACGGCAAGGCGCGCTGGCGCGTAAGCTGCAGGCCGAGGGCTCCCGTGTGGGCGACTACCGCTTCGACCGCATCGAGCGCCTGGTGCTGCCGCACACGCTGCGTCTGCGCGCGCACTTCCACGCCCTGCACAGGCCCGTGCTGCATGTGACCATCGGTGCGGCCCTGCCCGACGCCAGCGACGCACCCGTGCACATGCGCAAGCTCTTTGTCGAGTTTCACAACCACCTGGGCAGCCCCGAGCACGAGATCGTCGACGCACTCCAGCCGCTGCCCGGCGAGCACGTGCTGCGCAAGACCACGATCGGCGCCTTCGCGTCCACCAACATCGACAGCCTGCTGCGCGCGCTGGGTGCCGAGCAACTGTGGATGTGCGGCGTGTCCACCAACATGTGCGTGGAGACCACGGCGCGCGAAGCCGCTGACCGCGGCTACCTGGTCACCCTGGTGGAAGACGCCTGCGGCACCACGCACGAGGATCTGCACCAGGTGACCATGCGCAACTTCCAGCGCCTGTTCGGCCGCGTGCGGTCCACCGAACAGAGCCTGCAGGAGCTGGCATGAAGCGCGTCCTCGTCATCGTGCCCTTCGCCATGTCGGCGGACAACCTGCTGCTGCGCCAGCAGCAGGTGGCCGGCCTGGCCCTGGGCCCGGACGTCGAGTTCGTCTACCGTCCGGTGAAGGCCGGACCGGTCAACTACTCCAGCCACCACGATTTCGTGCTGGCCGATGCGGCCAACTTTGAGGCCGGATGCCGCGCGCAAGACCAAGGGTTCGACGCGGTCTGCATCGACACCATGAGCGACTCGGGCGTGGCCGCGCTGCGCTCGGTGCTGGATATCCCCGTGTTCGGCCCGGGCCGGGTGTCCATGCTCACCGCCCTGATGCTCGGCGACCGCTTCTCCATCCTCACCATGGCCAGCCGCTGGAAGCCGCTGTACAACAAGGCGCTGGACGAACTCGGCCTGCATCACAAGTGCGCCTCGGTGCGCGCCATTGAAGTACCGCCCGACAACCAGGCGCTGCTGTCGGGCAAAGAGGACGAGGTCTTTCCGCTGCTGGAGGCCGCGGGGCGCAAGGCCATCGAGCAGGACGGCGCGGAGGTGCTGATCCTGGGCTCGACCACCATGCACCAGGCGCACGGCTGGTTGAAGGATCGCCTGAGCGTGCCCATCGTCAACCCCGGCCCCGTGAGTTACCAGATCGCCCTGGCCCTGCTGGGTGCCGGCCTGACGCACAGCCGCCTGGGCTATCCGCGGCCGATGCACCCGCGGCTGGACATGCTGGAGGCGATGCTGGCGGCGGGGCAGGCCTCGTCAAGGGCGGGGGGCTGAGCGCTGGCCGTGCAGGCGGGCCCGGGGTCGGCAACGTTCAGTACCGGATCGAGATCGCCAGCTTCACCGTCTGCCCGCCGGCCACGGTGAAGCGCGCGGCCTCGAAGGTCGGCGCCGACATTCTGGGCATCACGTTGTTGCTCACGCCCACGCCTTCGGTGGGCACTCCCAGCAGGTTGGTGTCGGCCACCTCGTTGCCATTGGTGTCATGCACCACGGCCACCGCATACTCGCCGGGTGCCACGGCTGGGAAGACGCAGCTGGCCGTCCCGCCCGCGGCGGGCACCCGCACGGTGGTCTGCGCGTGCTTCCTCGATTCCAGCGGAAAGCCCGTCTTGGAGGAGAACAGCGCGCACCCCACCAGACCTTGAGCGTTGGACACGCCGGACACCGTGGCCTCGATCCTGCCCGCGTCCGCGGCCCAGGATACGCTGGCGCCGAGCAGCAGGGCGCAGGCCAGGGCCCACCCCGCCGGGGCTTGAAGATTGGCCGAGGTGGAACGGGGCGTCGTGATGCGGTTCATGCGATGGCTCCTCTTGAGCGGTTGGGGGATTGGGGTCGGGGAAGCGGGCAGGGAAACGGAGCAGGGGGTGGCCTACCGCGGCCTGAGCAGGCCAGCGCTGATGCGGGCCGTCAGCGCGCGGGGCGACAGGCGGGCGGACTGCGCAGCCAGCCCGTTGCGCCAGCCCACCACGCGGGTGGGCGACGAGGACTCCAGCGCGGCCAGGCAGGCCTGCACTACCTCGTCGACGCTCAGCATGTGGCGGAACAAGGGTGCGCCTCGCACGCCCGAGCCCATGGCGTCGATGAAAGGGGTCTCCACCGGGCCGGGGCACACGGCGGCCACGCGCAGGCCACGCTCCCAGTACTCGGCCCACAGCGCTTCGGTGAACGACAGCACGAAGGCCTTGGTGGCGCCGTAGGTGCTCATGAAGGGCGCGGGCTGGAAGGCCGCCGTGGAGGCGATGTTGAGGACCGTGCCCCGACGGGCCAGCAGAGACGGAACGAATAGGCGCGTGAGTTCGGCCAGGGCCACCACGTTGACCTGAATCTGTGCCAGCAGGTGCTCCACAGGCTCGGCCTCGAACGGGCCGTGGTAGCCGAAGCCGGCGTTGTTCACCAGCGTGTCCACCTCCAGGCCCTGGCGCCGGACGACCTCGTGCAGGCGCTGAGCCGCGCCGGGCTCCGCCAGGTCGGAACCGATCACGGTGGCCGAGCCGCCGGCGTCCTCGATGCGGCGCTTCAGCGCCTGCAGGCGCTCCACCGACCGGGCGACCAGCACGATGTGCGCCGCGCGTGCGCCCAGCGCCAGGACCAGCGCCTCGCCGATGCCTGACGACGCTCCGGTCACAAGGGTGGTGTGTCGCTTCATGAAGGCTTTCCTGTGAAGTGGTTGGACGTGAACGGGATGGTGGAAGTGGTGGAGGTGAGGGGGGTGTCGCCGCCAAGCGGGGGGTTCCCGGAAGCCCGCGTCACAGGCCCAGTCCGCGCGCCATCAGGGCCGCCAGCAGCGGCAAGGCGGCCAGCAGGCCTGCTTGTGCTGCCACCCACGACCTGGCGCGTCTGATCTCCAGCGGCCCCGGCAGCGCTCCGCGGGCGCGGTGCTCGCGGCGCCAGCGCAGGTACTTCAAGGTGGGCACCACAGACACCAGACCCACCACCACGAACAGGCCCAGCTTCGCCCAGAAGACCGGGTTGGCAAGGTAGAAGCCCGCACCCTTCAGGCCCCAGGCCACACGGCCCACGCCCGCCGTGAGCACGAGCGCCGCCAGCAAGCCGTAAGCGAGGTCCACACGGGGCAGCCACTCGACCCAGCGCTCGTTGGCTGGCAAGCGCAGCAGCACCCACTCCGCCACCAGGCAACCGCACAGGGCCAGGACGGACAGGTGGTGCAGGAGGGTCAGTGACAGGTCAAGGGCCAAGTTCATGGGTGTGCTCCCAGCAGGTGGACAGGGGTTCCGAGGGGTTGTCAGCCCCAATGTGTGCGCTGTACACATACGAACTCTAGGGCTCAATGTATGCGCTGTCAACATATATTTCGCACAAAGCCCCGACACTGAGCGCACACATGGACAAGCCCTACCACCACGGCAACCTGCGCACTGCCCTGCTGGAGGCGGCGCACGCCCGGCTGAGCGAGGTCGGTGAGGCCGACCTGAGCCTGCGCGACCTGGCGGCACGGGTTGGCGTCAGCGTGAACGCCAGCTACCGTCACTTCGCGAACAAGGACGCGCTGCTGATGGAGTTGAGCGCCATGGGATTCGACACGCTGCGGGCGCGCATGCTGGAAGCCATCGACGAGATCCGGCCCCTGGGGTCCGAGCATCACCTGCAGGCCGCCGGGCAGGCTTACACCGCTTTCGCGCGGCAGGACCCGGGGCTGTACAAGCTCATGTTCGGCCGCAGGGGCCGCTTCGGCGCCCAGGCGCGCCTGCTCGAGGCAGCCAACGCGGCTTTCGACGTGGTGATCAACTGCGTGGCGGCGCTGCGTGGCGCCTCACCCGATTCGGCGGAGGCCGTGAAAGCCGCCGCGGGCGTTTGGTCGATGGTGCACGGCTATGCCATGCTGGACATCGGGGGCTATCTGGCCGGGATGGCCGAGCAAAAACGCCCCAGCGCTGCGGAGGTGCTGCGCCTTCTGGCCGTGGACGCCTGAGCCCCGCGCGGTCGCGGGCTCGGCATTACTATCACTGATGGCAAATTGATGGCAAAAGGTGAAGTCATGCATAACCTGAGCATCCGGGGCCTGGGCAGGCCTGGCGGACGACAGTGGCGCCGCCACAACGACCTGGATGCCTTGGCAGGCACCTGGTCCACTGCGGACGCCGCCGAGTTCGAACGAGCCACCGCCGGCTTTGGCGAGATCGACGCCGCGCTCTGGAGGCCTGAGACCTGAGGCCTGAAGCCTCGGTCAGCAGCCATGCGCCCGATCCTCATCGGCACCAACACCTACACCGCCTTCAAGCGCGGAGATGCTGACATCTTGGAGGTATTCGCCTGTGCCGAGACCCTGCTGGTCAACAGCGTGGAGTTCGGACAGGGGGATGGTTTGCGCTGTGGCCGGCAGCGAGCTGACTTTCTGCCCTGAGAGGCCCTGCATGCCCAAGCTCCTCAGCCCCGAACAGGTAGCCGCCTACGAGCGCGATGGTTTTGTCTTCCCAGTCGACGTACTCCACCCCGACGAGGTGCGTGCACTGCGCGAGGAGCTCGAGTCCTGGGAGCAGAAGCGGGGTGCGGCGATCGACTTCCCGGAGAAGAGCAAGTCCTACCTGCTGTTCGACTGGGCCGACCAGCTCGCGCACCACCCGAAGATTCTGGACGCGGTGGAGGACCTGATCGGTCCGGACATCCTCGTCTACCACTCCACGCTGTTCCTGAAGGAGGCCCACACCCCTGCCTTCGTGCGCTGGCACCAGGACAGCACCTACTTCTACCTCGAGCCCCACCTGCACGTCACGGCCTGGGTGGCGCTATCGGACGCCACCGTGCAGGCGGGCTGCATGCAGATGCTGCCCGGCAGCCACCGCTGGGGCGCGTTCGAGCACGACGACCAGCCCGGTCCGCACAACATGATCCGCCGCGGCCAGGGCATCAGCGGGCGCTTCGACGACACGCAAGGCGTCTTCACGCCTGTGATGGCCGGCCAGATGTCACTGCACCACACGGACGTGGTGCACGCTTCAGGCGCCAACGACTCCGACGACCGGCGGATCGCGCTGGCGATCAGCTACATCCCCGCACACCTCCGGCCGGTGGGCGCGGTGCGTCCGTCAGCGCTGTGCGTACGCGGACGCGACCACGGGCACTTCCTGCCCGAGCAACGCCTCACCCAGGCGCTGTCGCCTCACGCCTTCGAGGCCCATCGCGAGGCGCTGGCGCGCTTTCGGGCCCTGCAGGACGCAGGGTTCCAGCCCCGACCCGCAGCGGCCGCGGGCGAGCCGGTCAATCCGGCTTGACGTTCGCGAACTTCACCACCGCCGCCCATTTGGCGATCTCGGCCTGCAGAAGTCGGCGGAACTCCGCCGGCGTGTTGGTCATGGCTTCGGCGCCTTGGCGGGCGAGTTGCTCGGCCACGGCAGGGTCGGCCACGGCCTGGCGCACGGCCGCGCTGTAGCGCTCCTGCACCTCCGGCGGCGTGGCGCCCGGCGCGAACACGCCGAACCAGGGCGAGACCTCGTATTTCTCCAGACCGAGACCCGCACCGGCCTCGGCGATGGTGGGCAGGTCGCCAAAGGCGGCCGAGCGCCGCGGCGTGGTCACGGCCAGCGCGCGCAGCTTGCCCGCGCGCACCAGTGGCATCACGCTGGGCAGCGCGCCAAAGATCATGTCCACGTTGCCCGCGGCCACGTCCTGCGCCGCCGGCACCGTGCCGCGGTAGGGGATGTGCAGAATGAACACGCGCGCCTGCTGCTTGAAGAGCTCTCCGGCCAGGTGCAGCGTGCTGCCGCTGCCCGAGGACGCGAAGGTCAGCCTGCCGGGCTGGGCGCGCGCCAGCTTCACCAGCTCGGCCACGGACTTCACCTCCAGGTTCGCGCGCACCGCCAGCACGCTGGGCACCTGCGCCACCATGCTGACCGGGGCGATGTCCTTCACCGGGTCAAACGGGAAGTTGGGGTACACGGCCGGGCTGATGGCATTCGGCCCGGCCGAGCCCAGCAGCAAAGTCAGGCCATCGCCCGGGGCGCGCGCCACCTCGGTGGACGCGAGGTTGCCCGCCGCACCGGGCTTGTTTTCCACCACCACCGTCTGCTTGAGCGACTCCGCCAGCTTGGGCGCGATGATGCGCGCCAGGATGTCGTTGGGTCCGCCGGGCGTGTAGCCCACCAGCAATCGGATGGGGCGGCCCCCGGTCTGGGCCCGTGTCGCCCAGGGCAGGGCGCCCAGGGTCAAGCCCGCAAGCTGGGCCAGGACATGGCGACGGGAATGGGTCATGAGGGTTCCTTGCGGCAGTGAGGGAGAGCGGCGGGATGGTGAAGGATTGTGGTGTGCTTGAATGTCCAAGCAAGGACCGGTCCTGTTTGCCTGAGCGGTGCCTTGGGAGAGCGCGCAAGAATCCTGGCGGAGGCCCGCCCCGGGCCCGCTGCGGAGCATCTGACATGAAGCGAACCCTTGCTTGCCCTGGACCACTGAGCCGGCCTGCCGGTTGCGCTGCTCGCATGGCACGCAACATCCTCCAGAGAGCCGCCGCCATGGCGGTGTTCAGCTGCCTGCTCGTGTGCACGGGCACAACCGCGCTCGCCGCCCCCGACGAACAGGCGCTGTGCAAGGACCGCGGCTACCCCGTGGGCACGCCCAGCCGCTGGTTCTTCGACGAATGCGTCCGCGTGGGCTCGTTCACGCACCAGGGGGAGATCCCGGGCCTGTTCGGCGGTCAGGCCAACGCCATGCGCCCGAGCTCAGAGCCCATGCCGCTGCCTGCGGCACCCCAGTCGCCGGACTACCGCTGGAGCGTCAGCCAGGACACCGGCCTCACCATCGACGACTACCTGGCCCGCCAGCGCGTGATGGCGCTGCTGGTGGTGCGCAACGGCGTACTCGAGGTGGAGCGCTACCAGTACGACCGTACCGCCTCGCACCGCTTCCTGTCCAACTCGATCGCCAAGACCGTCACGGCGCTGGCCATCGGCATGGCGGCCCAGGAAGGCAAACTTGCGCTGGACGACCGGGCCGACCGCCACGCCCCGGCTCTGGCCGGCACGCTGTACGGCGACGCCACGGTGCGGCAGTTGCTGCGCATGTCTTCCGGCGCGCGCTTCGAGGAGCGCTACGACGGCAAGGACGACCTGGCGCGCTACGGTGCTGCCGCCTTCCGAGGCGGCCCGGCCGCAGGCGCCAGGGTGATCACCGAACGCGCCCACCCCGCCGGTACCGTCTTCAACTACGCCAGTGTCGAGACAGACATGCTGGCCCTGGTGCTGCACGGGGCCACCGGGCAGACGCTGAGCCAGTGGCTGGAGCCGCGCCTGTGGCAGCCCTTGGGGGCGGAGACCTCGGCGCTGTGGCGCGCCGGGGCCGACGGCCTGGAGCGTGCCGGCGGCAACCTCAATGCCACCGCACGTGACTGGGCCCGCCTGGGGGTGCTGCTGGCGCACGACGGCGTGCGACCGGACAAGCCCCAACTCGGAGCGCTGCTGCCGCAGGATTTCCTGCTGGAAGCCACCGACTGGAAGCGCCACCCCGAGGCCTTTGCTCCGCGCAAGGCCACGCCCTACTACGGCTACGGCTACCAGGTCTGGACCTTCCCGGGCAACAAGCGCCGCTTTGCCCTGCTGGGCGTGTATGGCCAAGCGATCTACGTGGACCCGGAGCAGAAGCTCGTCATGGTGCATATGGCCGCCAATGCCACCGCGCGGGCGGGCCAGACCAGCATGGGCCGCGAGATGGGCGCGCTGTGGTATAGCATCGTCACGCACCGTGGGCGGTGGTGAGGGTGTTCTGTGGATGTCTGAACGCAGCGCCCCAAGGTCGCATGCAATCTTGCCATCAGGCCGTCAGGAAGTGAGACTTTCAGGAATGAGGCGTTCGGCCTCAGCGCTGCCGCAACAGCACCAGCCCCGCGCCGATCACCAGCGCGATGCCCACCCAGGCCAGCGCATTGGGCACGTGGTCCCACAGCGCCCAGCCCAGCACCACGGCCATCAGCAGACAGACGTAGCGAAACGGCGCCACGGCTGACAGGTCGCCACTGCGGGTGGAGCGGATGATGAGCTGGTAACCCGTCGCGAGGAACGCAGCCGCGGCCGTGAGCAAGCCCCACTCGCGCCACGTCATCGGCTCCCAACCCTCCACAGCCATCACGACCAGGGCCAACAGCGTCACGGCTGCCGATGTAGACAGGGTCACCCCGATGGAAGGCATGTCTGCGGGGATGCGCCGCGTGATGGTGTCGCGCGCAGCCGTGAGCAGGGTGCCGGCCAGGCACAGCCAGGCCCAGGTGTTCAGGCCCTCAGGGCCGGGCTGGATGACGAGCAACACCCCGGCGAACCCCACCCCGATCACCAGCCACCGCGCCAGCGACACGCGCTCACCCAGCCACCAGGCGGCCATGGCGGCGATGACCAGCGGCGTGGCCATGTTGATGGCGGTGGCCGTGGCCAGAGGCAGGTGGAACAACGACACCAGGAACACGAGCGTGGCAAAGGCATCGATCACGGCCCGTACCGCCACCCACCCCGTGACCAGGCGGCGTGGCTGCAAGGTGGCCCCGCCCAGGCGCACAGCCACCAATACGAAGGCCGTGGCCAGGGCTCCCCGCAGAAAGATCAGCTGGCCCGTGGGCATGGTCTCACTGGCCAGTTTGACCAAGGTGTCGTTCAGTGTGAAGGCCGCCATGGACAGCACCATGAGCCGGATGCTGCGGCGGGTGGCCAGGGCCGCCTCGGTGGAACGAGAGTCTGGTGAGTGGGGCATGCAGGGCGCCAGCGCATGAGTGGGAGAGGGCTGGGCTCGGATCCGCTGGCTCGGGTCAGTATAGGCAGCAGGCTCCCTTCAGGCACCCCTCGGCCACCACGGTGTACGGCGCCCGCCCGCCCGACTTCCAGACGTCAGGCGTTGACATACGATTCCCCTAACTGCCGAGGACTGCCACCCATGCCACGCTTCGCCGCCAACCTGTCCATGCTCTACAACGAGCACGTCTTCCTGGACCGCTTCGCGGCTGCGGCGGCGGATGGCTTCACCGCCGTGGAGTACCTGTTTCCCTATGACTTCACCGCCGCAGAACTGGCACGCCAACTGGCGGACCACGGGCTGCAGCAGGTGCTGTTCAATGCCCCACCGGGCGACTGGAATGCCGGCGAGCGCGGCCTGGCCTGCCTGCCCGGGCGGCAGGCCGAGTTCCGCGCCGGCATCCAGCGGGCGTTGGACTACGCCCAGGTGCTGAACTGCCCGCGCATCCACGTGATGGCCGGCCTCGTCCCCCCTGGCGCCGATCGCGGAGAACTGCAGCGAACTTACGAAGACAACCTGGCCTGGGCGGCGCAGCAAGCCCAAGCGGCCGGGCGCACGCTGCTGATCGAGCCCATCAACCCGCGCGACATCCCCGGCTTCTTCCTCAATCGCCAGGACGAGGCCCACCGCATCGTGCAGGCCATCGGCTCACCGCACCTGAAGGTGCAGATGGACCTGTACCACTGCCAGATCGTGGAAGGTGACGTGGCCATGAAGCTGCGCCAGTACCTGCCCACCGGCCGCGTGGGCCACATCCAGATCGCCGGCGTGCCCCAACGCCACGAGCCCGACCTGGGCGAGCTGCACCACCCCTACCTGTTCGAAGTGATCGACGAGGTCAGCGCCGCCTGCGGCTGGGACGGCTGGGTGGGCTGCGAGTACCGCCCGGCCCGCGGCACCACACCAGGCGCCACGAGCCAGGGGCTCGGATGGCTCAGGGCTTGGCGAGCCAAGACCGCCAACGAATGAGGCGTTGGCAAGCCATCAACTCCAATTCAAAACGGTCTCACGTGCTGTCATCCGGAGCCTGAACCGTCAGGGTCAACAGGTGAAAGGACAGCGACTTGCCGTGCATGTCCAGATTGAGGGCGTCATTGACCCCGCCGTCCAGCACGTCGTCAATGACGAAGTTCATCGCCGCCAGGCGCGGCAGCAGGTAGCGTGTGACGCCTGTGGGCCGGCGGCTGGCGAAGTGCGCCGACACGCGCTCAGGCGTGACCTGCTCCACCAGCCAGGGCCAGTCCACGGGGTCGTAGGCGATCAAGCTGATGTTGATGCGGTTGCCCTTGTCGCCCGTGCGCGCATGGGCGTGGTCGTACAGCAGCGTCATGTCACGCCCTCCGGCTCGAGAAGTTCCACACTTGTGGGGATGGCGCTGCGGGCCACCAGGCAAGAGCGCATCGACAGGCGCTGTCGCTTGTGGGTGCGCACGCCGCCGCCGCCTGCCGGGCCGCCGGTCCACAGCGCGGTCACCTCGCGCAGCAGGCGGTCCACCGCCTGCACGTCCTCATGGCGGCCCGCCACACGCAGCCGCACGTCGCGGTGTGTGCCGACAGGCAGCTCCGCCAGCATGCGGTTGGCGTCATCACCGAGGATGCTCGACACACCAATCAGATCAAAGCGCAGGTCCATCTCGCTGCCGCAGCGTCGCTGCATCACCTGCATCGCCAACCGGGCGCGCGCCTCGGCGTTGGGGCCCGCGTAAGAGATCTCGGCCTCGCCCAGCCAGCCACCTTCAAAGAACACACAGGCCTTGAGCGTGGGCGTGCGAGGGTGGCCGCGCACGCCGCTCAGGCGCACGCGGTCCTTCCCCACCTGCGTGACCTCGGCCTGCGTGATGTCGGCCACCACGTCGGGGGTGACGTACGCCGCCGGGTCATGCAGTTCGTACAAGAGTTGCTCTTTGACCGTTCGCAAGTCCACCACGCCACCCGTGCCCAAGGCCTTGGTGACGACGCAGCTGCCGTCAGCGGCGATCTCGGCGATGGGAAAACCCACGTCCTCCAGCCCCGGCACCTCTTTGCGCCCAGGGTCGGCGAAGTAGCCTCCCGTCACCTGAGCACCGCACTCCAGCAGGTGCCCGGCCATCGTGGCGCCCGCCAACCGGTCCCACTCGTCGCGGCCCCAACCGTAGTGCGCGATGGCCGGCCCGAGCGTCAGCGACGGGTCCGCCACGCGCCCCGTGACCACGATCTGCGCGCCCTGCCGTATGGCCTGAGCGATCTCAAAGGCACCCAGGTAGGCGTTGGCGCAGACGAAGCGCCGCTCATCGAACCCGCCCCCCAGTGCGCCGCGCAGCAGCGTCCGGTGCGCCGTGGTCGACAGGTCATCGCCCGTCACCACCGCCATACGTGGCGGAGCCAGCCCCAGTTCCCTTGCCAGTTCCACGATGCGCTGCGCGGCACCGTGAGGGTTGGCGGCACCGAAGTTACCGACGATGGTGATGCCGTGACGCAGACACTCTCCCAGCACCGGCCGCAGCTCCAACTCGAGCAGGGGTTCGTAGCCTTTGTGCGGATCAGCACGGCGCATCAACTGCGCAGTGGCCAGCGTGCGCTCCGCCAACATCTCGAAGATCAGCGCAGAAGGTCCGCCGCGCTGCACCAGCGTGCGCACCACAGGCAGCGCCGCATCGACCCGATCGCCCGAAAAGCCCGCGCCGCAACCCACGGCCAAGTCCTTCATGGATTCTCCTGGTTGAAGACGCACAGTGTGAATGCTGAACAGGTGTCCGTAAACTGGTTTTGCCTGCCAATTCATGCGGACAGGTCAAAGGGACTGATCGGCCAACCCCAGGTGGCACCCGTTGGTGGCGCCGCGTCATAGAGGACACCCTTGATGCTTTGCCCTTCCCCCTTCCGCCTTGAGGTCCCGGAACAAGCCCTCACCGACCTGCGCGAGCGCCTGGCGCGCACCCGGCTGCCCGAGACCCCTCCTGCGGACCCCTGGCTCACCGGCACCGACACGGGCTTCATGCGCGACGTCCTTGCGTACTGGCACGATCGTTTCGACTGGCGCGCGCAGGAGGCTCGGCTGAATGCGCAACCGCAGTTCAAGGTGCGGCTGTCGGGCATCGACCTGCACTACCTGCACGTGCCCGGCGTGCGCGCTGCGGGTGCGCCTGAGCCCCTGCCGCTGCTGCTGTCTCACGGCTGGCCTGGCTCGGTCTTCGAGTTCCTGGACCTGATCCCCAAGCTCACAGACCCGGCGCGCTTCGGTGGTGATGCGGCTGATGCCTTCAGCGTGGTCGTGCCCTCGCTGCCCGGCTATGGGCTGTCGTTCACGCCAGGCCAGCGCCGCTTTGCTGTCGATGACATGGCGCGTACCTTCCACGCGCTGATGACCGATGTGCTCGGTTACCGCCGCTTTGGCGCACAAGGCGGGGACTGGGGCTCCTTCGTCACCAGCATCCTGGGCGCGGAATACCCCGACGCGGTGGCAGGCATCCACCTGAACATGCTGCCGGTGCGCCGCGACGCCGCCCTGGCGACGAGCCCAACGCCTGAAGAGCAGCGCTGGCTTGATGAACTGGCGCTCTTTCTGAAGGAGGAGACGGGCTACCAGTGGATCCAGGGCACACGTCCGCAGACGCTGGCCTTTGGCCTGACCGACTCGCCTGCGGGCCTGGCCGCGTGGATCTTTGAGAAGTTCCAGCGCTGGACGGACTGCGACGGCGACCCGAGCCGCGCGGTGCCGCTGGACACCATGCTCGCCAACATCTCGCTGTACTGGTTCACAGGGGCGATCGGCAGCTCTTTCTGGCCGTACTACGCGCGGATGCACAGCCCCTGGCCCATCCGCGATGCGAGCGTGTGTGTGCCCACAGGCTACCTGCAGTCACCCAAGGAGATCCTGCGGCCACCGCGCTCGGTGGCCGCGCGCGTCTTCACCGACATCCGCCGCTGGACCGAGGCGCCTCGGGGCGGCCACTTCGCCGCGCTCGAGCAGCCCGACCTGCTGGTCGAGGAGATCCGGGCGTTCTTCAGGCCCTTGCGCTGAAGGCCAAGGCAGCCCGTGGCCGGGCCCCCTTATTCATGCAACTCCAGCACCGTCACCCGCTGCGCCGCCACCGGCCAGGTGCGGCCCACGACGCGCTCGGCGATGGTGCCGGAGCGGAACTCGCCCGCCACGGCGCGCGGCTCGGCTGAAGGCACTTTCAGCTGGCTGCTGGCCACACCGGCCACACCAGGTGGAATGCCGGGCGCAGTGGCGCCGTCCAACAGCACCACGTCGCGCGGCAGGCCAAAGTAGCCCCTCGGGCGCACAAAGCGCACCACGGCGCCAGCGCCCTGCGCGTCGGCAGCGGCCAGGCGTTCGGGCCGCAGGTGCACCAGCGACGACGAGCGAGCAAAGGGCGAGCGGTAGATATGCGCGGTGGCAAACCCCGGGGCAGCCAGCTCGAACTCCAGCGGCGTGCGAGCATCGGTGACCAACGGCCCCCAACGGCCGTCAGCAGCGACGGTCTTCTTCAGCAGCGCCTCGCCTCGGCGCGCCCCGGTGGTCGGGTCCACCGCGTACACGGTGAGCTCAGCGCCCGCCAAGGGCAGGTTGGTGGGCCCTGCGGGCGTGAAGCCCGTCACCAGGCCGTCCAGCGTCACCGGCGCCTGCGGCGCCACGGCCGTGGAGGCGGGGGCCGTGCCGGTAACGAAGCGCCAGGCCTGTGCGAAAGCTTCAGCGTGGTAGCTCACCTCCCGGTGGTCGCGTGCGGGCAGCACCACGTTCTCGGCACCCTTGAGCGCCGGCCCGTCGGCGGTGACGTTCGTGGGCGTGCCCCGCGCGCCAATCCACACCCCATCGGGCTGCGCGAACTTGTCGTTGTTGTCCGAGCGCAGCGTCATCCACCGCACGCCCGGCGTCACCTCATCACCGTTGGGCCCCTTGGGGGCGTTCAGCGCGGTGAGAAACGGGCCGGCCCCGTTGAACTCGTTCAGCAGCCGAAAACCCGGGTTGGCCCAGACGCCATGGTTGGGCGTGCCGCCCAGGATGGCGTGCGACACCTTGCCGGCGCAGCCGCCGTTGGCGATGCAGTCGCGCACCGCATTGCCGCCGCGTGAGTTGGCCATCAGCACCACCTGGCGAGCGCCCGTGGCGGCCAGCACGCGGTCGACCTCGGCGGCGAGGTGGCGGCGCTGGTCCGCGCTGCTGCTGCGGCCGGGCTGCTCTTGCGTGTCGTCGTCACGCGCCTGGGGGTAGGGCATGTTCACGGCGAACAGGCGATCGCGCGGCCAGCCATTGCTCTCCCAACGCCAGACCGTGGTGTGCCACAAGGCTGCCGAGTCTCCGTTGCCGTGTACGAAGACGATCGGTGGCCGAGCCTCGGTACCCGTGCCAACAGGCGGCAACTGGGCACAGCCCGTGGTGAGGAGAGCAGCCGCTGCGGCTGCAGCGGCCAGGCTGAAAGTGAAGGCTCGTCGACGGAGTGTCATAAGGGATGGTCGGTGGATGCTGAGCAGGAGAGTGTCTCAGGCACGTGGTCTGGTTGCTGAAGCCAGCAAGGCTTCTTGAGGGCGTCCTCGTCAAGGCCTCGCGTTGGCGAGGGGCGTACGTGACATGGCAACTGTTGACGCACCTTTGGCATTCGATGAACTGGTCCGGGGCAGAGGCTTGGCCTACATTGCGATGCCAGCGCGACGTCCACCACAGACGCTCGCCACCCCAACGACCCCTGGCCTTGGAGACATCCCATGCACAAGAAAGTTGCCATCGCGTGCGCCATTGGCGCGCTCTGCAGTGCGGCTCACGCGCAGTCCTCGGTGAGCGTGTTCGGCGTCCTGGACTTGACCCTGGTGAACGCAAGAGCCACGGGCAACGGCTCCATCACCGCGGTCAACCCCGACGGCAACTCGTCCAACCGGCTGGGCTTCCGCGGCGAGGAGGATCTCGGTGGCGGCATGAAAGCCAGCTTCTTCATCGAAGCGGCCGTCAACCCGGACACCGGCACGGGCGGCGGCACGAGCCCGGACAACAAGACCACCGTCAACACCGGTGGACTGACGCTGGCTCGCCGATCCACTGTGGCCCTGTCGGGCAGCTTTGGTGAGATCCGGTTGGGCCGGGACTACACCCCGACCTTCATCAACCTGACCCCGGCCGCACACCCGATCGGCACCAACGGTGTGGGCAGTTCTGCGCAACTGTTCTTCCCCGTGGCAGCGGGCGGGACCACCCCGCGGACCAACACCCGCGCGTCCAACGCTCTCAACTACCTGAGCCCGGAGATCGGCGGCTTCAGCGCCAACGTCATGGTGGCCGTGGGTGAGCAGCCCAGCACGCCTGCAGCCACCAAGAACGATGGCAATTACCTGGGTGCACGCATCGCGTTCCGCGGCGGGCCGCTTTCCATCAGCGGCGCCACGGGCAAGACCAAGTACGCCACCGGCAACTACACACAAAGCAATGTGGGGTTGGTGTATCGGGTCGGTGACGCGCGGCTGTACTACCTCTGGGGCGAGAACAAGGTGGGGGTGACCAAGACTGCCGCCAACATGCTCGGCCTGCAGTACGTGGTCGGCGCTTTGGGCGAGATACGCGCGACGTACACCACGCTCAAAGCCAGCGGTGTTGCCAACGACGCGTCGCAGATCGCGGTGGGTTACGTGCACAACCTGTCCAAGCGCTCAGCGGTCTACACCAACTACTCGGTGGTGGACAACAAAGGCACAGGCAGACAGTTCGTGGTGGGGGGCTCGGGCATCCCCGCAGTGCTCACGCCCGGGGGTAACAGCTCGGGCTTCGAAGTGGGCTTGCGGACGAGCTTCTGATCGCGGCAGCGTACCGGGCCAGCCGGCACCTTCGGCTGCCTGGTGATCAGCTCAGCACTCGCTTCAAGTGCCTACACGGAGCGGCGCGTGCATCTTGCGAAGGCAGGCCATCAGGCTGAGGGCAGTGATACGGCCCGTCTTGGGGTTCTCTGACGGGATGTTCTCTATCGTCATGCGAAACGAGGCACTGTCGGCGTCCACCTGGATGCTGTGCGTGTTGCGCGTCACGGTGGGGTCGGCCCAGACCTCCACTTGAGTACGGTCGGGGCCGATGCCGGCCAACGACAAGGCCACACTGACGTTGACGTTGGCTGGGAACCCGCGTACGGCGCCGCGGGCATTGCCTGCATACAGCCGCATGGGCTCCTTGAGCCCCGAGATGTCGATGCCCTGCTCAGCCAGCAAGGGTGCCCCTAGCAAACCCGCCACCGGCTTGCGGGTGACCAGGGTGACGGCATGGATCGTCCCCTCCCGCGCGGCGCTCACCGCGTCAAGGCCCAACAGCGCACCAGTGGGCACGATGATCTGCCCGCCATGTTCGCGCGCCAGGTCGATGAGGTCGGGGGCATCCAGCAAAGCGCCCGCACTGAGCACGACCAGACGGCGACCTCGGCGCAGCGCCGGCTCGCCAATGGCACGCAGCAGTTTTGACGGTGCGGACTCCACCACCCAGTCACAACGCTCGGCCAAAGCCTCGAAGTCCACGCAGTCGACCGGTCTGGACAGGTGTTCGCTCATCCATTGGCCAGCAGGTGAAGGGTCGCGGGCAGTGATGGCCTCCAGCACGAACCCTGGCAACTGGCCGGCGTCGAGCGAACGCGCCAACGCCTTGCCAATGGTGCCAAGGCCCGCAATACCAAGGCGCTGCGAAGGGCGTGAGTTCTGGGTCATGTGCGATGAAGCGCCAAGAAGCGCGATGGACAGAGCAGGAGTGGACGAAGAGGCAGGGGAGGGGGGCCGAATCTGGCCCGCATGAACCGCTGGTTCATGCACTCACTCCAGCTTAACCCCGCTGTCCTTCACCAGGCGGGCCCAGCGGTCGATTTCGGCTGCCACGAAGCGCCGGCCTTCGTCCAGCGTCATCACCAGCGGCAAAGAGCCTGATCGCTGCCGCGCAGCCACCGCCTCGGGCAGTTCAGCCGAGCGGCGCGCCGCAGCGTTGAGTTTCTGCTGTACGGCCACAGGCGTACCCGCTGGGGCAAACAAGCCGCTCCACGCGGAGATCTCGAGATCGGCCATGCCCAACTCGACGAACGTGGGCACCTCCGGCCAGTAAGGCACGCGCTTGCCGGCGGCCGTGGCCAGCACGCGCAGGCGTTTGGTCTCCAGCAAAGGGGCGGCGCTGGTCCCATCGGCGAACACCACCTGGACCTGCCCGCTGGCCAAATCGGTCAAGGCCGGTGGGCTGCCCTTGTAGGGCACATTCAGCAGATCGATGCCGGCGCGAAGCTTGAACACCTCGCACGCCACCTGCGCCACGGTGGTGCCACTGCCGCAAGCCACCTTGCCAGGATGCTTCTTGGCGTCTGCAATCAACTCGGCCAGGGTCTTCCAAGGCGCGTTCACCGTCACGAACAACGACAGGGGCACCATACCCAGCCCACCCACCATCTCAAAGGAGCTGGGCTGATAGCCGAGCTTGCCTGGATAGAAGGCGTAGTTGGCGGCGTGCGTGGCCGCCACGCCGACCAGCAGCGTGTAGCCGTCCGGGCGAGCACGCGCGACGGCCTGCGAGCCCAGGGCTCCGTTGGCTCCAGGGCGGTTGTCCACCACCACGGTCTGACCCATGGTCTCCGACATGTCCTTGGCCAACAGGCGCGCACTCATGTCGCTGCCGCTGCCCGCGGGAAACGGCACCACCAGCGTGATGGTGCGGCTGGGGTAGGCGTCCTGGGCCTTCGCTGCGATGGGCAGCATCGCTGCGGTCGCAGCGCACAGCCCTAGCAGGGCCGTGATCAAGCGGTCGGGGACTGAACGTGATGTGATCAGCGTCATGAGGTGCTCCTCGCGGTGGGGTCGGCGGCAACCCGCCCTGAGACAGGGTGTGCCTGTTGAACTTCTTGGTCGACGGTCTGAATGAACTCTTCCAAGCGCCGGTTGAACATCGGCGCCGCCTCGAAATAGGGCGAATGCCCTATGGCTGGCAGCTCGACCAGCTTTACACCCGCAACCTCGCCGGCGAGTGACCGCAGCGCCAGCGGCGAGATCACGATGTCCTCCTGGGGGGACAGCAGCAGCACCGGGAGCCGCGTGGCTGCCAGCCCTTGCGGATGACGCACCCGCATGGCACGCAGCCGGCTGCGCAAGGCCTCCTTGTCCAGTGCCGGTGAGAGCCCATCCATCTGCAGGTACAGCAAGTGCAAGTCCGGCTGCTCACGCGCCATGCGCAGGCCGGCCGCGGGGTGCACGCCCAAGGAGCGGCAACGCAGCGCCGTCGCTTCCGCCTGCAGTGACCAGGTCTCGTAGGCAGCCTGATCGAAGCCGACGCTCAGACTCGGGTCGATGGACCCGGTGGTGGACGACAGGATCAAGCTTCTCGCTCGATGCGGATGGCGCAACGCGTACTCCACCACCGTCCAGCCCCCCATCGACTGCCCCACCAGATGGGGCTGCTCAATCTTCAAATGCTCGATCAAGGCCTCCAGGTCGTCGGCGAAGCGGGCGGGGTCCGGCTGTCCTGTGTCGGCGGACGAGCTCGCAAAGCCACGGTGCGAAAAGGTCACGCAGGTGTGGCGGCGGCTGAAGTAGGGCACCTGCTGCCACCACGACATGTGGCTGCCCCCCAACCCATGTGCGAACACGATCGCTGGGCCTTGCCCGCAGACTTCGTAGTGGATGTCCGCGCCGTCCACACGCAAGCGTCCGATCTGGCGCGCCTGCCAGTGCGCCTGGCCTTCTTCTGGCGAAGCATCAACCTCGACAACCAAAACTCATCTCCGGAAGGGTCCGCTCAATTCATCGGTGGTATGCACGGGCCATCTCGCCCTGATGGGCCGCCCGATCAGCGCCGCGTGCCGACGCAATGTAGGCCATGGGTGCGCACTGGTACAGTGCATTGCATGCCAACAAAGCGTCAACCCGTGTCACCTCGCGAGCTCATGTTCGAGATCGTCTGGGAACCCGGCAGTCTGGGTGGCGTCGCCCAGACCGTTGTCGATGTGTTGCGCATGATCAACCGCATCGCTGCCATCAAGACACCCACGGCAGAACCCCCTCTGCGCTGGCGCTGGGTGCGAAGCGACGGCAGGCCGCTGGCCACGCCCGCGCTGGCTCAGTTGCCGAGCCAGGAAAGGTCCGGCGCCGTGGTGGGGAGGCTCCCCTTGTCTTACCGTTCAGCAGCCGACGTCATCGTGCTGCCCGGCTGGATGGCTCGCGACGGCGCGGAGATCGACCAGTGGGTGAGCAAGTGTCAGGCCCTGTTGCCACGCCTGCAGCGCACGTTGGCCAACGGGGGTTCCCTGGTGGGTGTGTTCACAGGCGTGGCACTCCTGGCGGCGGCAGGGTGTTTGCATGAGCGACGGTTTGCGGCACCGTGGCCCTACTTCGTGGCGCTGATGCACCACGCCTCGGCCGGCAGCGGTGGAGCCTCGGGGTCCATAGATTGGTCGGATGCTCACGACTGGACCAGCGACCGGGGTGTGTGGACTTGCGCTTCGCCCGTGGCCACCACCGAGGCCGTGCTGGACCTGATCGGCGGCACCACGCTGGCAGACCTGGCCAGCGCTGCGCGCGACGTCCTGGTGCCGGCCCCCTTGCGTCAAGCGGTGGCGGTGGCACACGCGCGGTCCGAAGGCACCAGCCTCGATCACAAGCGCGTGCCCAGTGGCATCGTGGAGCGTGCTCGGCGGTGGTTGGTTCAACACTTGGCCGACCCCTACGATCTGCCCGCCTTGGCACGGGCGGCGGCTACGAGCCCACGCACCTTGGCGCGGCACTTCGCCGCCACACACGGCATGAGCCCGCACCAGTATCTTGAGCGACTGCGAGTGGAGCGTGCCTGCCTGCTTCTGCAGACCACCTACATACCCGTTGAAGAGGTCGGCCGATCCAGCGGCCTGACGAGCCCGAGCACGTTCAGGCGCGTCTTTCTCAAGCACATGGGCGACCTGCCCGCCGAGTACCGACGCCGCTATCGGCTGCGGACGCAGCGCCCGCATTGGGGCACTGAGGCAGGCCCTTCAAAGGGCGACGGGCCTCGGCTCCTGCCTGTGTGAGCCAAGCGACCTGACGGGATGTCCTCGCAAGTAAGCTGGCAGCCTCATCACTTACCGTTGGAGGACCCGCATGAACATCCGCATGGCACGCGAGACCGATTTCGCACAGTGGCTGCCCCTGTGGAAGGGATACCAGCGCTTTTACAAGACCGACATCCCGGAAGCCACCACGGCCACCACCTGGTCGCGTTTTCATGACGCGGCCGAGCCCATGCACTGCGCGGTGGCCGAAGAGGGCGACCGCCTGGTAGGCCTGGTGCATTACATCCAGCACCGCAGCTGCTGGACCGTGGGCGACTACGTGTACCTGCAAGACC
>CAYSOD010000014.1:0-21459 GCA_964432385.1 uncultured Rubrivivax sp. | reverse complement strand
CCGGCGTCGTGACCCAGCGTGTCATTGGTGGTCTTCAGGTCGTCGAGGTCGATGTGGTTGGGGTAGGCCGCTCCGGCATGCAGCGAGTCCCGCGGCGATTTCAGCTGCGCGCGCAGGCGAAAGTCCTGCAGCACCTCGAAAGCTCCCGCCCAACTCTCGAACTCCTGGCGCGGCACCCCCATCACCAGGCCGGCCGCCCGCAAGCGCTGCGCCGTGCCCAGCGCCTCCAGCCCGTGCGCCAGCGCCAGACAGCGGGCCGCATCGACGAACACGGCCGAGCCGTGCAGCTTCAGATCGACCACGCGCCGGGACTGCAGCAATTGCGCGTCCAGGCCGCCGTGCCAGTCCAGCGCAGGTGTGAACTGCAGCGAGTGCTCGGCCATCAGACGCAGGAACCGGGGGCGTTGCGGCGCGAGTTGCCGGATCAGGGCGCACAAGGGCGTGGCGAGCTCGGCGCGCCCAGCGATGGGCCGAAGGTCGAAGAAGATCCCGGCGCGCAGCAGATCCTCGGGCTCGCACTGCCCCATCCAGTGACGAAACGCCGTCTGCCAGTCTGCCTGGGTCTTCGTGCAGGCCGGCTCACCCGCCATGACGCCGCCCTTGCACAGCGGGAATCCACAGTCCTCCAGCGTGCGGTTGGCTTCATGGGCCATGCCCAGCCAGCGCTGGCGCTCCTGCTCGCCCACCGCATCGCTCAGCACCAGGCCGTTGTCCTGATCGGTGGCGATGGTCTGCTCTGCACGCCCCTCGGAGCCAAAGGCCACCCAGCAGGCCCGTGAGAGGTCCAGACCGTGCTGCGCCGCCGACAAAGTCACCACTCGCCTGACCAAGGCATCGTTCAGCGGGCTGATCAGTCCGGTCACCGTGCGGACACCCACCCCCTGGGCCCACAGTTGCCGCGCCAGGGCCGGAATGTGGGGCGACAACGCCTGGAGCGTGCCGAGGTCTGGCGCTTGCTCGAGCTCTGCTCCCAGGGGGCGCCAGGCGCAGGGGGTCGGGCTGAAGAGGTTTGCCGCTGTCAGCAGGCCCACCACGGGCACCTCCGCCTCAGGGACATGCCCGTCTGACGTGGGCCGGGTTGGGCTGGTCATGGCCGCAAGGCCGCAGCCTAGCGGGTGGCCGGGCTGGGGCGGCGCAGGGAAGGCGCCATCTGCGGGCTCTCTGACGACTCCGCACCGGTCACCTCGGCTGATGACGACGCCTGGGGCTGGCCGGTTGAGGAGCTGAAGACGGCGCTGGGGGCGGCGCTGGGTTGCCCTGCCGGCAAGCCACCACTGCGCGAGCCCGGCAGTGGGACAGGGCCGGGCACCACCGGGGCACCAGGCGCGGCGCCGTTACCCCCCGGGCGCCCGGTGGCCGCGGGCGGCAAGGCAGTCAGCTTCAGGGAGAGCACGGGGGCGGCACCGCGAGGGCCGATGTCCACCCCCCGAGCGGCCACCTTTTGCAGCACGTGGGCCCCGTCAATCACACTGCCCACACGATAAGTGCGAGGCGGCTTGCCATCCACCGAGATGGTGGCCCAACCGGGCCCGCCCTGGCCGCCCGTCGCGCCGGCAGCGATCACACCCAGCAGCTGAAAGCGGCCCTGATCGACCGCGGGCTCAGCGGGGGTCGCGGGCGCCAGTGCGGCCACCGGGTCCGCGCCCAGCAGCCGGGAGAGGTCGGCCCGCACCACGGTCTGCGCTGGGGCAGGCCGGGCATGGGCAGGTGCCTCCAGCGAGGAGCCGAACAGGCGCAGGCCCCAGAAGACCGCCAGCGCAGCCACCGACGCCCAGATGAGGAAAGCCCAGGTTCGCGCCCACATCGAAGAATTATGATGGATCGATCATCGCTGCCACCCTTGACATGACCGTCACCTTCATGCGCCCAACCAGCACCCGACTGCGCAGACTCAAGGGTGGTCACGACGAGCCGCGGCCCCTGGCTGCGCGCAAGGCGTCGCGCGTTGAGGGCGGCTTCACGCTCATCGAGATCATGGTCGTGCTCGTCATCATCGGCGTGCTGGCCGCTCTGATCGCGCCCAACGTCCTGAACCGGGCGGGGGACGCCCGCGTCACCGCCGCCCGCACCGACGTGGGCAACCTCATGCAGGCGCTCAAGCTGTACAAGCTGGATAACCAGCGCTACCCATCGGCCGAGCAGGGCCTGGAAGCGCTGGTGCGCAAGCCCACCGCCGGGCCGGCCGCACCCAACTGGAAACCCTACCTGGACAAGCTGCCGGCCGACCCCTGGGGCAAGCCCTACCAGTACCTGAACCCAGGGCTGAAAGGGGAGATCGACGTCTTCAGCTTTGGTGCCGACGGACAAGCCGGCGGCGAGGGCAACGATGCCGACATCGGCTCCTGGCAGTAGGCGCTGCAGGCAGCCCGCCGGTCGGCGCTCGACAGTCCGCAGATCTGGCGCTGGCGCAGGCGGCTTCACTCTCATCGAGCTGCTGATCGTGGTGGCCATCGTGGCGCTGGCCTCGGCCGTGGCCACACTCGCGTTGCGAGACCCGAACGCCTCTGCGCTGGAGCGCGAGGCCGACCGCCTGTCCGCCCTGCTCGAGGCCGCCCGGGCGGAGTCCCGCGCCGCTGGGCTGCCCATCGGGTGGGTGCCGCTGGCCGAGCCCGGGCCGGACCGGGCGCCCGGGTTTCGCTTCGTTGGCCTGCCGCAGGCCTTGGCTTTGCCCGAACACTGGCTGACGCCCGAGGTGCAGGCCGAGGTGATCGGCGCTCGCGGGCTGGTGCTGGGCCCCGAGCCCCTGATTGGCGCACAGCGGGTCACGCTGCGCCTGGGCGACCGCCGCCTGACCCTGGCCACCGACGGCCTGAGCCCGTTCGCGCCTGAACCCGACGAGGCTGCGCCCGGGGCACCACAGCGGACACCCCTGGCAGGGCCGGTCAGCGCCGCCGGCCCGGGCACGGGGCGCCCTTGATGCCGACGGTGCGAATGGTGCGATCAGCTCGAACCGCCTACCGGCCCCTGAAAGTGCGAACCGTGCGAACGGTGCGACCGGTGCCCATGGTGCAAGCGGCGTCTGCGGGGTGCGTGGCATTTGCACACAGCCCGGCACGCCCTGCCAAGCGCCGGTACGTCGGCGGCTTCACCCTGGTGGAGGTGCTGGTCGCGCTGGTCATCGTGGCGGTGGCGCTGGCCGCGGGGCTGCGGGCTGCTGCGGGCGTGGTGGACGGCTCGCAGCGCCTGGCTGGCGTGACGGCGGCGCAGTGGTGCGCCGACAACCAGTTGGCCGCCCTGAAGCTCAGCCGCCAGCTGCCCGGTGTGGGCGACGCCGACTTCAGCTGCGAGCAGCTGGGCCGCAGCTACCGCGGCACCCTGCGCACCCGGCCCACGCCCAACCCCAACTTCCGCCGCGTGGACGCCATCGTGCGCGAAGAGGCCGGCCAGCCGCTGCGGACGGTCTCCACCGTGGCCTCGCGGCTGTGACAGCCCACCCGCCGCACCTGCCGCACCTGCGAACACAGCGCAGCGCGCCGGGCCTGCAGCGCGCGGCGGCCGGGTTCACGCTGGTGGAAGTGTTGGTGGCGCTGACTGTGATGGCGGTGATCGCTGGCATGGCTTGGCAAGGCCTGGACGCCATGAGCCGCTCACGCGATGCGGCGCGGGCGTCAGCCGAAGCCACGCTGCGCACCGGCACCGCGCTCGCCCAGTGGGAGATCGACCTCTGGGCCGTGCTGCCCACTGGCGTGACACCGGCCCTGCGCTTCGATGGTGCCCAGGTGCAGCTCACGCGAGAGGCGCCGGGCGGCGGTGCGCAGGTGGTGGTGTGGAGCTTGCGGGAGGGGGCCTGGTGGCGCTGGGCCAGTCCGGGCGTGACCCGCACGGGGGACCTGCAGGACCTCTGGCTGCGCAGCCAGCAGTTGATGGGGCAGGAGACGGGCACGGTCAAGGTGCTGGAGGGCTTGGGCGGCGTGCAGCTTTACTTCCACCGGGACAACGCCTGGACCAACGCCCAATCCACGGGAGATCGCACTGCGCAGGCGGCCGCCACCGCCGCCTCCAGCCCGCCGGGGGCCTTGCCGCCTGCCCTGGACGAGCGGTTGCCCAACGCGGTGCGCCTGGTGCTGAGCCTGCCAGCCGGCACCCTGACCCGCGACCTGCTGATGCCGCCGCAGCCATGACGCGGCCCCTGTTCAACCACCCGCCCCGGCGCGCGCAGCTCGAGCAAGGCGCCGCCCTGCTGTTGGCCATGACCTTGCTGGCGCTGGTGGCCTCGCTGGCCGCCGGCATGGTCTGGCAGCAATGGCGCGCGGTGCAGGTGGAGGCTGCGGAACGGTCGCGCAGCCAGTCGGCCTGGATCCTGGCCGGTGCCCTGGACTGGACGCGCCTGATCCTGCGGGAGGATGCACGCTCCGGCGCCGTGGACCACGGCGGCGAGCCCTGGGCCACTCCACTGGCCGAAGCCCGGTTGTCCAGCTTCCTGGCCGCCGACCGGGACGCCACGGCTGACACCGAGGTGGAAGCCTTCCTGGCAGGCGCCATCACCGACGCGCAGGCGCGCTACAACCTGCGCAACCTGTTTGCCGATGACGGCAAGCCGGTGCGGGCCGAGCGCGACACCCTGGGCCGCCTGTGCGCAGCAGCCGGCCTGCGAGGCGACGAAGCCGAGCGCATCGCCGTCGGGCTGGCAGCGGCCTGGCGTTCGGCCGCGGGCACAGTCAGCGCAGCAGCCCCGGGTGGGGGTGCCTCGGCGCCCGGCGCGCGTGCGCCGCCCACCCCCTCGCGCGAGGAGGACGCCGACCGGCCGCTGCCGGTGCAGCGCTTCGAGCACTTGGCCTGGCTGGGGCTGGAGCCGGCAGCGCTCGAAGCCCTGCGCCCCTTGGTGGATGTGCTGCCCACGCGCACGCCTGTGAATCTGAACACCGCCGGGCGGGAGGTGCTGGCCGCCGTGCTGGCGGTGGACACCGGCACCGCGGAACGCCTGGTGCAGGCTCGCCAGCGCAGGCCCTTTGAGCAGTTGGATCAGGCACGCGTGCTGTTGCAACCTGACGCCGTGCTGGACCCGGCCCGGGTGTCGATTCGCAGCGAATACTTCGAGGTCCGGGGACGGCTGCGCCTGGAAGACCGGGTGCTGGAGGAGACCTCGCTGGTGCGCCGACGCGGCGCCACCGAGGTGGTGGCCGTCCACAGGTCGCGGCGCAACCTGCAAGCTGGGCTACAAGGGGCAGGGAAATGACCTTGTCGTGCCGCGTTGCGCCGCCTTCCGCACCACCCTTTGCACCCTTGCTTGCGCTTGTCCAGGGCGGGTCGCGGCGCGCGACGTACAGTCCGTGCGCTGTCCACGCCTGCACAGCCGCGGCACTGCACACTGCCGCTGAAGTTTTCACACCCTGACCGCCTGAACCGCTTCTGCTGCGCCCTCGCCCATGTCCGTTCTTGTCGTGCTCACCCCAGCGCCCCCCCGGGCCGCAGACCTGCCTGCGCGGGCCCCCGGTGCGAACGGGCCGGCAGACGCCGCCTGGAAATGGGCCCTGTGCGATGACAGCCCGCAGGTCGTGAGCCAGGGGGAGTCGCCCCCGGCCTTGTGGCCGCGCGCCGACAGCCTGGTGATGGTGATGCCCGCCCAGGCCCTGGCGTGGATCCCCGTCGATCTGCCCAAGGTCCCGGTGGGGCGGCTTTCGGCCGCGCTGGCCGGCCTTCTGGAGGAAGCGCTGCTCGAGGAGCCTGAGCAACTGCACGTGGCGCTGCCCCCGCAAGCCAAGCCCGGGCGCCCCGCCACCGTGGCCGTGATGCCACGAAGCCACCTGGAACAGGCGCTGCAGGCGGCAGAGGCCGCAGGCAGGGAGGTCGACCGCGTCGTGCCGGCGTTCGTGCCCTGCCATCCGCCACGTGGGCACTTCCAACAAGCAGACCTCGACAGCCGGGGCACCTGCCAGCTGGTGTGGGCTGATGAGCACAGCGTGGCCGTCCTGCCCTTGCAGGGCGACGGCGCCCGTGCCCTGGTGCAGCAAGCCTCGGCCCAGTGCACCTGGTCCACCACCCCCGCCGCGGCGGCCGCTGCCGAGGCTTGGGCGGGGCGTCCCCTGCCCGTGGTGCCCGAGGCCCAGACCTGGCTGGACGCCGCGGGCTCGGGGTGGGAGTTGCGGCAGTTCGACCTGGCCCCCCGCCACCGCGGGCTGCGCTGGGGTCGTGAGGCCTGGCGAGGTTTCAGGGGGCCGACCTGGCGCCCCGTACGCCTGGGGCTGGCTGCGCTGGTGGCCGTCAACGTCCTGGGGCTGCACCTGTGGTCCTGGCAACAGCAGCAGGCGGTGCAGGCTCGCAAGGAGGCTCAGGTGGCGCTGCTCAAGGCCACCCAGCCCCAGGTGCGCGTGGTGCTGGATGCGCCGCTGCAGATGCAGCGTGAGGCCGACCGGCTGCGCGCTGCTGCGGGGCAGCCCGGCGAAGCCGACCTGGAGGCTGCGCTGTCGGCCGCGGCAGCGGCCTGGCCTGCCGGCCTGGCCCCGCCACAGGCCCTGCGCTACGAGCGGGGCCAGCTGACCCTGTCGGTGGCAGGCCTGAACCCGGCGCAAGTGGGCGCCATGGGCGAGAGGTTGCAACCTCTGGGCTGGGTGGTGGACGGCAGTGGCGGCAGGTTGTCCATGACGCGCCGCAGCGCCGCTGCGGGCGGACGGAGCCCGACCCCGTGAGCGGCGCAGAAGTCAGCCCGGGCCGGCTGGCCGCAATGCGGTCCACGGCACAGGCGCGCTGGCAAGCCCTGGCTCCACGCGAGCAGTGGGCGCTGACCTGGGCGGCGTGGGTGGTGGGTCTGGCACTGCTGTGGCTGGTGGGTATCCGACAGCCCTGGATCCAGGGGCTTGAGGCGCGGGCGCGGCTGGCGAAGCTGGACGAGCAGTGGCTGGTCATGCAACAGCAGGCGGCGCAGGTGCAGGCCTTGAAGGCGCTGCCCCCAGTGCCGGCCGGACAGGCCGAACAGGCCTTGCAGGCGGCCACCGCGCGCCTGGGCGCCCGTGGCCGCCTCACCCGGCAGGGAGACCGGGCCCTCTTGACGGTGGAAGGCGCCACCACGTCGGAACTGCAGGCCTGGTGGGCCGAGGCCCGGGCCGGCGCACGGGCCCGAGTGGTGGAGATGCAGTTGGCCCGCAGCGAGCGCGGCCTGACGGGCACGCTGACCGTGACCTGGGGGGAAGCGCCATGACCTCCCCGTTTCGGTGGGCCCTGGCAGGCGCGCTGGTCGGCACCCTGGCGGGTACGGTCGCCTTTGCGCCGGCGCGCTGGGTGGGCTGGGCTTTGAGCGAGGCCACTGACGGACGGATCATCCTGGCAGAGGCGCAGGGGACGGCCTGGTCGGGACAGGCCCGGGTCACGCTCACGGGCGGGCCCGGCAGCCGCGATGCGCTCACCCTGCCCGGGCGGCTGAGCTGGGATCTGGGCCTGGACCCGGCGTGGCGCTCGGGCTGGCCGTGGAGCACGCCTGAGGCTGGCGCTGCGGCCAGTGGGCTCGCCGGACGGCTCACCCTGCACCACAGCGAGTGCATGCCCACGGCGGTGGCGCTTCGCTTGCAGCCGGGCATCGGCCGCTTGACCTTGTCGCTGCCTGCGCGCAGGCCCCAGGACCCGACGGCCCTGATGCAGTGGCCGGCCGCCTGGCTCACCGCCCTGGGCACGCCCTGGAACACGTTGCAGCCTTCCGGGCAGTTGCGGCTGTCCAGCCCCGGCCTGTCGCTGCAGTGGGCCCAAGGGCGGTTACGGCTCGACGGCGCGGTGGTGCTCGAGGCCGAGGACATGGCCTCGCGCCTGTCCACCCTGGAACGACTGGGCAGCTACCGGGCCGTGGTCTCGGGTGGGGGCTCGGGCGCCGAGACGGCCACGCTGCAACTGAGCACCACCGACGGCGCCTTGCTGCTCAACGGCAGCGGTCAGTGGACCGGGCCGCGCTTTCGGCTGCGCGGCGAGGCACGTGCGGCGCCCGGGCAGGATGCCGCCCTGCAGAATCTGCTGAACCTCATCGGCACGCGCGACGGCGCGCGGTCCATTCTTTCGATCGGATGAGCATGAACGCGTTCCGGCTTTCCCTGACCACGCTGGCCGCCGCCCTTTGGCTCGGCCCCGGCAGCGGGGTGCTCGCTCCCGCCCTGCCACGGGCTCAGACGGCCGACCCCGGCGCGCCGCAGCCCGACACGCGGGCCATGCGCTCGCGCACCCGGGTGACGGTCAACTTCGTGAACGCCGACGTCGAGGCGGTGACACGCGCCTTTGCCGCCATGATCGAGCGCCAGATCGCGGTGGACCCGCGGGTCAAGGGCAACATCACCGTCTACAGCGAGCAGCCCCAGACCATCCGCGAGGCCTACGCCAGCTACCTCGCCGCCCTGCGCGGCTTGGGCTTTGCCATGGTGGAAAGCGCCGGTCTGTTGAAGGTGGTACCCGAGGCGGATGCCAAGCTGCAGGCCGGCACTGTGGTGGTGGGCGAGGCCACAGCGCGTGCCGACCAGGTGCTTACACAAATCTTCAGCCTGCGCTACGAGAACGCCAACAACCTGGTGACCGTGCTGCGCCCGCTCATCACGGCCAACAACACCATTAACGTGAGCCCGGGCACCAACGCGGTGGTCGTCACCGACTATGCCGATAACCTGCAGCGTCTGGGCAAGATCATCTCGGCGCTGGACCAACCGGCCAACACCGACATAGAGATCGTGCCGCTGAAGCACGCCGTGGCCGCTGACCTGGCGCAGCTTGTGCAGCGGCTGTCCGACGCCACGGCGGCGGGTGTGCCGGGGGGTGCGGCGGCGGGGGGTGTGACGGTGGCGGCCGACTCGCGCAGCAACTCGCTGATCGTGCGGGCGCCCAACCGCGCGCGGCTGGCCATGACGCTGGCCACCATCGACAAGCTCGACCGCCCGGCCCAGGGCGCCGGGGCCCAGGGCAACCTGTGGGTGGTGCACTTGCGCAACGCCGACGCGACGCGCCTGGCCACGGTGCTGCGCGCGGCTTTCGCCACCAGTGGCACCCCTTCCGCGAGCACGGGCCTGTCGCCCGCCAGCCCGACCGGCACCGCCCCGTCTCTGCCGGGCGTCACACCAGGGGCACCTGGTCAGAGTGCGGCGGCCACCTCGCCCATCGTGGCCTCGGCGCAACCCACCACGGGCGGGTTCGTGCAGGCTGACCCAGCCACCAACTCGCTGATCATCACGGCGCCAGAACCGCTGTACCGCCAGGTGCGCGCCATGATCGACCAGCTCGACACGCGGCGCGCGCAGGTCTACATCGAGAGCATGATCGTGGAGGTGTCGGGCGACAACGCTGCGGACTTCGGCTTCCAGTGGCAGGGGCTGATCGGCAGCCGCGGCGACACCAACCTCATCGGGCTGGGCACCAACTTCGGCAGCAGCGGCAACATCATCGGCCTGCAGACGGGCGCAGCGGCCGGACAGATCTCGCTGGGCGAAGGGCTGAACATCGGGCTGATCCGCAACTACGGCGGGACCTACGCGCTGTCGGCCATTGCGCGGGCCTTGCAGAGCCAGACCAGCACCAACATCATCTCCACGCCCAACCTCATCACCCTGGACAACGAGGAAGCCAAGTTCGTGGTGGGCAGCAACGTGCCTTTCGTCACCGGCCAGTTCACCAACACCGGCACCTCGGTGGCCAACCCCTTCCAGACCATCGAGCGCAAGGACGTGGGCATCACGCTGCGCATCAAGCCGCAGATAGGTGAGGCCGGCACGGTGCGCATGACGATCTTCCAGGAGTCTTCCAGCGTCAGCGACAAGGTGGCCCCGGGCACGACGAACGCGGGCCCCTCCACCAACAAGCGCCAGATCGAGACCAACGTGGTGGTGGACGACGGCGGGATCATCGTGCTGGGTGGCCTGATCGAGGACCGATTCATCGAGAGCAAATCCAAGGTGCCCCTGCTGGGCGACATCCCCGGCGTGGGGGCGCTGTTCCGCAGCGAGAGCCGCACCAAGAACCGCACCAACCTGATGGTCTTCCTGCGCCCCGTGGTGCTGCGCGATGCCCCGGCAGGGGACCGTCTGTCCCTGGACCGCTACGACATCATCCGCGCCCAGCAAAAGGATGCACAGCCGCCGCACCACCCCATGCTGCCGCTGAAGGACAGCCCGGTGCTGCCGCCCCTGCGGCCTGACGCCTCGTCCCCGGCTCGGGCGCCTGTGACCCCCAGGGCGGCCCCGTGACCACAGCCTGAGCACAGCCCGACCACTGCACGCCCGCGCCCCGACCCTGGCCTGCCCCATGCGCCACCCACTGCCCTACGCCTTTGCCAAGGCCCACCACGTCCTGCTGCAGGACGACGGGCACCAGCGCGTGCTCTGGACGGCGCCGCAGACCTCGCTGTCGGCGCTGTCGGAAGTGCTGCGGGTGCACAGCGTGGACCTCTGGCAGCGCGAGACCGCTCCCCATCTGGAGGCGCGCATCGCGGCGGCCTACGCGGGCGGCGAGAGCAGCGCTGCCGCCGTGGTGGGCGAGGTGGAGAGCGCCGTGGACCTCTCGCGCCTGATGCAGGACCTGCCGGCCGTGGAAGACCTGCTGGAGGCCGCCGATGACGCGCCCATCATCCGCATGCTCAACGCGCTGCTCACCCAGGGCGTGCGCGACGGGGCGAGTGACATCCACATCGAGCCCTACGAGCGCAGCAGCGCTGTGCGCTTCCGTGTGGACGGCACGCTGCGCGAGGTGGTGCAGCCCAACAAGGCGCTGCACGCCGCGCTGATCTCACGCCTGAAGATCATGGCCGAGCTCGACATCTCGGAAAAGCGCCTGCCGCAGGACGGGCGCATCTCGCTGCGCCTGGGCACGCGGGCCATCGACGTGCGCGTGTCCACCCTGCCCGGGGCGCATGGCGAGCGCGCGGTGCTTCGCCTGCTGGACAAGACCGAGACGCGCTTCAGCCTGGAGGCCCTGGGCATGAGCGGCGAGGTGCTGCAGGGCTTTGACCGTCTGATCCGCCAGCCGCACGGCATCGTGCTCGTCACCGGGCCCACGGGCTCGGGCAAGACCACCACGCTGTACGCCTCGTTGGCCCGCATGGACGCCGCCACCACCAACGTGCTGACGGTAGAGGACCCCATCGAGTACGAGCTGCCTGGCATCGGCCAGACCCAGGTCAACGCCAAGATCGACCTGAGCTTTGCCAAGGCGCTGCGCGCCATCCTGCGCCAGGACCCGGACGTGATCATGATCGGCGAGATCCGCGACTACGAGACAGCGCAGATCGCCATCCAGGCCTCGCTCACCGGCCACCTGGTGCTGGCCACGCTGCACACCAACGATGCGCCCTCGGCCGTCACACGCCTGACCGACATGGGCGTGGAGCCTTTCCTGCTCAGCTCCAGCCTGCTGGGCGTGCTGGCGCAGCGCCTGGTGCGCAAGCTGTGCACCGACTGCCGTCGGCAGGACGGGCAGGGGCTGTGGCGTGCGGTAGGGTGCCCGGCCTGCGGCCACACCGGCTACAAGGGCCGTACCGGCGTCTACGAGCTGATGACCGCGGACGAGCAGGTGCAGGCCCTGATCCACAACCGGGCCGCTGAGAGCGAGCTCACGGTCGCCGCGCTGCGCGGCGGGCTGCGCCCCATGCGCGAGGACGGGCAGCGCCTCGTCACCGAAGGCGTGACCTCGGCCGAGGAAGTGCTGCGCGTCACGCGCGACTGAGCGACCGAGACTGAGCCCGGCTGTCCGACGACGCTGCGCAATCGCCCAAGCACACACACATCACCCATGCCCGCCTACCGCTTTGAGGCCGTGGACGCCGCCGGCAAGACGCAGACGGGCGTGCTGGAGGCCGACACCGCACGGGCCGTGCGCAGCCAGTTGCGCAGCAGGGCGCTGGTGCCGCTGGACGTGCAGGCGGTACAGGGCACCGCTGAAGCGCAGGCCGCCTCGGGCTTCAAGCGCCGTGTGTTCCAGGGTGCAGGGCTGACCGTGTGGACACGCCAGCTCGCCGGTCTGGTGAGTGCGGGCCTGCCGCTGGAGCGCGCGCTGACCGCCTTGGCCGACGACGCCGAAGACCCGCGCCAGCGCGATCTCGTGGCCCAACTGCGCAGCGAGGTCAACGCCGGCCACACCTTTGCGCGTGCCCTGTCCACCGCGCCGCGCGAGTTCGACGAGGTCTACCGCGCGGTGGTGGGCGCTGGCGAGCAAGGCGGCGCGCTCGGGCAGGTGCTGGAAAAGCTCGCCGACGACCTGGAAGAGCGCCAGGCGCTGAAGTCCAAGCTGATCGGCGCCTCGCTGTACCCGGCCATCGTCTCGGGCATCGCCTTGCTCATCGTCATCTTCCTGGTGACCTACGTGGTGCCGCAGGTGGCCAGCGTGTTCACGAGCTCGCGCCGCGCGTTGCCGTTGCTGACCGTGGCCATGCTGGGTGTCAGCCGCTTTGCGCGGGACTGGGGCTGGCTGGTGGCGCTGGCCGTGGCCGGCGGCGTCACGACCCTGCTGATGCTGCGCCGCCAAGAGGCGGTGCGCCTGCGCATGGATGCCGCCTGGCTGCGCCTGCCGCTGGTGGGCCGACTGGCCCGGGGCTACAACGCGGCACGCTTTGCCGGCACGCTGGCCATGCTGTCGGGCGCGGGCGTGCCCATCCTCAAAGCCCTGCAGGCGGCGGCCGAGACCCTGGGCAACCGCGCCATGCGGGCCGATGCGCTGGACGCCTTGGTGCAGGTGCGCGAAGGCGCGCCCCTGGCCAGCGCCCTGGCGGCCAAGAAGCGATTCCCCGGCCTGCTGGCGATGTTCGCCCGCTTGGGCGAGCAGACCGGGCAGCTGCCGCAGATGCTGTCACGCGCAGCCGCGCAACTGTCAGGCGAGGTGCAGCGGCGCGCCATGGCCCTGGCCACCGTGCTGGAGCCCCTGCTCATCGTGGCCATGGGCGGGGTGGTCATGCTCATCGTGTTGGCCGTGCTGCTGCCCATCATCCAGCTCAACGCCTGGGTGAAGTGAGTGTCTGAGTCCCCCGGGGTCCGGGCGGCGCACCAACTCGGCCTCCAGGCCAGCGCTAAAAGATGTGGGGCGACCCCGTACCTTCTTGCCAGCAGCCGCACGCTTTGAGTGCTGATCTTCGCCTAAAGCCCCGCCTTCTACGGCCTTTTCCCGATGCCAGCGCCTTCGCCCTTTGCTTCAATGGGCTGCAAGGCCGGTGCGCGGCACGGGCCTGTTGATGGAGGATCACCGCATGAGCCAGAACCCGCAGCAACTGCCAGCCCCGCGGGGCGCCACCTTGCCCATTGCCCGCATGCGGGCGGTGTACCGGCCCGAGGATGTGGAGAAACGACTCGACAAGCTGCCGCAGAAGGAGCACGAGAGCCTGCGCCACACCTACGAGCGCATGCTGGAGAAGGGGCCTGAGCGCTTTCAGGTCAAGCCCTCGGGCCTGCCGGTGATGGACAGCCTGTACGAGGAGCTGCCGAACTTTCAGGAAGCGCTGGACGATCTGAAGCGCCAGCTCGCGCTGTGCCAGGACAGCGCCGACGGCCTGGAGATCACCCCCATGCTGCTGCTGGGTCCGCCGGGCATCGGCAAGACGCACTTCGCGCGAGCGCTGGCCCGCCTGCTGGGCACGGGCATGGGCTTTGTGCCCATGAGCAGCCTGACGGCCGGGTGGATCCTGAGCGGGGCGTCCAGCCAGTGGAAGGGCGCGCGCCCGGGCAAGGTCTTCGAGACCCTGGTGGACGGCACCTATGCCAACCCCGTGATGGTGGTCGACGAGATCGACAAGGCCCGCGGCGAGCACGCCTACGACCCGCTGGGCGCGCTGTACAGCCTGCTGGAGCAGGACACGGCCCAGGCCTTCACCGACGAGTTTGCCGAGGTGCCCATCGACGCCAGCCAGGTGATCTGGGTGGCCACCGCCAATGACGAGCGCTCCATCCCCGAGCCCATCCTCAACCGCATGAACGTCTACGAGGTGCACAGCCCTGACCGCGACGCAGCCCGCGCGATCGCCCGCCGGCTGTACGCGAGCATCCGCGCGCAGCACGACTGGGGCCGCCGCTTCGACCCCGAGCCGGGCGAAGAGGTGCTGGACGCCCTGGCCGAACTGGCACCGCGCGACATGCGGCGCGCCTGGATGACCGCCTTCGGCAACGCGCGCCTGGAAGGCCGGGAGGCCATCGAGCGGCGCGATCTGCCGGCCGCCGGCGCCCGGCGCACGGCCATCGGTTTCGTGCATTGAAAATGCCCCATGCCCGCCACCCTGCAAGGCCAGCTTGTCGTCGCGATCTCCTCGCGGGCGTTGTTCGACTTTGAGGAGGAGAACCGCCTGTTCGAGGCACAGGACGACCGGGCCTACATGCAGCTGCAACTGCAGCGCCTGGACCAGCCGGCGCGGCCGGGCGTGGCCTTCTCACTCGTCAACAAGCTGCTGGCCTTCAACGCTGACGCGCCGCGCGTGCAGGTGGTGATCCTGTCGCGCAACGATCCCGTCTCGGGCATGCGCGTGTTCCGTTCGGCCCAGCACTACGGGCTGCCCATCGAGCGGGGCGTTTTCACGCGCGGCCAAAGCCCCTGGCGCTACCTCAAACCCCTGGACGCGCACCTGTTCCTGTCGGTCAACGAGGCCGATGTGCGCAGCGCCCTGGCGGCCGGGGTGCCGGCGGCGCGCGTGTACCCCCACAGCGCCCGCGCGTCGGACGCCCATCCTGACGAGGTGCGCATCGCCTTCGACGGTGACGCGGTGCTGTTCTCGGACGAAGCCGAGCGGGTGTTTCGCAGCAGTGGGCTGGACGCCTTCCAGACCCATGAGCGCACGCACTCGGGGACCCCCCTGGCACCCGGGCCCTTCAAGCCGCTGCTGGAGGCGCTGCACCGGCTGCAGCGCGCGGGCCTGGCTTCAGGCGACGGCACCGCAGGCGCGGCCGCGCCGGCACCCACACCCATGCGCATCCGCACCGCGCTCGTCACCGCGCGCAGCGCCCCGGCGCACGAGCGCGCCATCCGCACGCTCATGGACTGGCAGATCGAAGTGGACGAGGCCATGTTCCTCGGCGGCTTGGCCAAGGGCGAGTTCCTGCGCGAGTTCGAGCCGGACTTTTTCTTCGACGACCAGACCGGCCACGTGGACTCGGCCGCGGCCCACGTGCCTGCAGGCCACGTGGCGGCCGGCGTGGCCAACGGCAGTGCTTGACAGCCTGTCCAGGCCCGGCGTCTTCATCAGAACACCGGGCCCCTGCATCAGGGCTGCTTGAAGTCCCCGGCCCAGGCCCAGACGATGCGGGCCGGGTCCAGGTGGCGGCGCAGCGCGGCATTGACCTGCTCCACGGTCAGCGCTGCGATCTGGTCATCGAGCTTGCGCGACTGAGCAAACGTGCGGCCATGCTCCAAGTTGAACTGCCAGCCATTGGCCACCACGGGGTCTTGCGCGCGGGACAGGCGGCGCTGATTAAGCAGGGCCTGCTGGGCCTGGGCCAGTTCCTGCGCGCTGACACCCTCGCGCAGCACACGGGCGACCTCTTCCTTCACGGCCGTTTCCACTTTGGGCTGGTTCTCGGGCGCGAAGATGGCCGTGGCGGTCCAGGTGGAGTTGCGGTCCAGGGGGTTCCAGCTGATGAACGAGCGCACGTCGTAGCTCAGACCCTCCTTCTCGCGCACCCGCGCCCACAGCCGGGAGGCCGGGTTGCCGCCCAGGATGAAGTTACCCACCAGCACGGCCGGTTGGTCGGCATCCTGGTCGTTGAGCGGCAGAGCGAGCTGGGCCTGCAGGTTGGCACGCTGCTTGTCGGGCGTGCGCACCACAAAGCGTTCAGGCTTGACGGCATTCAGCGGCTGCGGCGCACGCACGTAGCGCGCAGCGCCTGTCGCAGGCTGCTTCCAGTCGCCGAACGCCGTCGCCAAGGCCTCGCGCAGCGCCACCGCATCAAAGTCGCCGACGGCGCTGAACTGGCCCTGCGCGGCACTCAGGAATCGGGCGTGGAAGTCGCGCAACTGCGCCACGGTGACGGCCTTGAGGTCCTGCTCACGCTCTTCAAAGGTGGGGGCATGGCGCAGGTCACCGCGTGGGTACGGGTTGCCGTGACGCGCCACGAGGTCGGCCACCACCGACTCGGGCTCCTTGCGCTCCTGCTCCAGCGAGGCCAGCGCCTGGCGTCGCAATTCCTCGAGCGCGTCCACGGGGAACGCCGGCTCGCGCAGCAGGCGGCCCACCAAACGCACCACCTCGGGCAGGTGCTGGCGCACCGTGGTGATGTTCACCGACCAGGCCTGATCGCTTCCGCCCACGCCCACCTGGGCCCGCAGGGCATCCAGCCGGTCACGGATCTGCTGGCGCGTGAGGCCGGCCCCACCTTTGTCCACCAGAGCCGCGCCCATACCCGCCACCGTCTCCAGACCCTTGAGCGTCTCCGCATCGCCAAAACGCAGCGACAGACGGGCGTGCACCACCCCGCCCCGCGCACCCTTGGGCAGCAAGGCGAGCTTCAGCCCCGCGGGCAGCGTGGAGAGCTGGGTGCGCGCGTCCAGGTTCTCAGGCGTGGGGTCGAAGCCTTCCACCTGGGCTGCCGCGGTGTCGCCGCGAAAGTCCTTCATCGCCGCGGTCAGGTCCACCCGGGCAGGTGCTGGCGCACGGTCGGTCTGGGTGACGGGCAGATAGGTCGCCAGCGTGCGGTTGTCACGCTTGAGGTATTGCGCCGCCACGCGGTTCAGGTCCTCCACCGTGACCGCTCTTACATGGTTACGGTCCAGGAAGTACAGCCGCCAGTCGCCGCGCGCGATGGCGTCGGACAGCGCCACGCCCACCCGCTCGGGGTCGGTGAAGCCCAGTTCCCAGGCGTTGAGCCACTGCTTGCGCACGCGTTCCAGTTCCTCGGCCGTCACCGGCTCGCTGGACAGCGCATCGATGGTGGCCAGCAGCTCGGTACGGGCCTTGTCCACGTCCTGGCCAGGACCCAGCTGCGCGCCCAGGAACAGCGGGCCGGGCTCGGCCAGGCCCCAGGCAAAGCCGAAGGTGGCCGCCGCGAGCTGCTTCTCGGTCAGGCGCTTGTGCAGGCGGCCAGCCGGCGCCGTGCCCATCACCTGGGTCAGCAGCGACAGCGCGGCAAAGTCACGGCTCGCGCCCGGCGGCACGTGAAAGCCCGCCAGCAGCAAAGGCGTGCCCCCCACCCGCCGCACGGTCACGGCCGTCTCACCGTCTTGAGGCGGGTCGATGGTGTAGGTGGGCGGCAGCGCGCGCGCGGGCTTGGGGATGGGTCCGAAGGACTCGGACACCCACTGCAGCACTTTGGCCGCATCGAACTTGCCCGCGATGATCAGCGTGGCGTTGTCGGGCTGGTAGTGGGTGCGGTAGAAGGCCTGCAAGCGGCCGATGTCCACGTTCTCCACGTCACTGCGCGCCCCAATGGTGCTCTTGCCGTAGTTGTGCCACTGGTACATCGCGGCCATGGCCTTTTGCAGCAGGACGCGGAAGGGGTTGTTCTCGCCCGATTCCATCTCGTTGCGCACCACCGTCATCTCGGTGTCCAAGTCCGCCCGAGCGATGAAACTGTTGACCATGGCGTCGGCCTGCCAGGACAAGTACCAGCGCAGCTGCTCATCGTTGGCGGCAAAACTGGCGAAGTAGTTGGTGCGGTCAAACCAGGTGGTGCCGTTGGCACGCATACCGCGCTTGCTGAATTCGCCCAGCACGTTGCGCGTGGTGGGGGTGCCCTTGAAGATCAGGTGCTCCAACAGGTGCGCCATGCCGGTCTCGCCGTAGTTCTCGTGGCGCGACCCCACCCGGTAGGTGACGTTCACGGTGGTGGTGGGCTTGGCATCGTCGGGCACCAACAGCACCTGCAGGCCGTTGGGCAGGCGGTACTCGGTGATGCCTTCCACGGTGGTGACCCGTGCCACGCCGGCAGGCAGCGGCTGCGCCTGGACGCTGGTCAGCGCCAGGGTGCAGCAAACGATCACAACTTGAAGCCAACGCATCATGGGGTTCCTCCCTTCCAGGCCAATCGGTCAACGGCACATTCGGCCCTTAGGCCGCCGGCGCGAGTGTAGGCACCAGCCGCGCCTCAGCGCTCACGGGCCGAGAACGCCCTCAGTCCCGGCAGATCCATCACCCGCACGCCGCCATACTCCACCCGGATCAGCCCCGCGCGCTGCAACGCCTGCAACGCTTCGTTGACGCGCTGGCGAGACAGCCCCACCAGGTAGGCCAGTTCCTGCTGAGTGATGCGCAACAGCGACCCCACGCCGGGGTACAGCACCGGGTGAAAGAGCTGCGCCAAGCTGGCCGCCACCCGGCCTTCGGGTGCGGTGTGGCGGTCGATCTCGCGCGCCGCGATGAACTGCCCGAGACGCTCGTTGAGCAGGTTCATCACGCTGCGGTTGAAAGGAATGCTGCTGTCCAGCAGGGCGTGGAAGTCTTCGATGGGCAGACCGGCCACGAGGCTGGCGCGCAGGGCCTCGATGTTGTAGCGGTATGGTTCGCGCTTGAGCAGGGTGCCCTCGCCGAACCAGGCGCCTGGCGGGATGCCGGTGTAGGTGATGGTGCCGCCGGCGGCGGTGTCGTTGCTCATCTTCAGCAAGCCGTCCACCACTCCGAACCAGAAGGTGGGTGGACGCCCGACCCGCACGATGCGTTCACCAGCACGCAAGGGCGCCACGCGCAGCGCCTGCACGGCCCGCTCGCGGTGCGGTTCTGACAGCACGCGCAGCCATGGGATGCCCGCCAACTCGGCCTCGTGGGCGTCGCGTGCGCGCTCCAGCACGGGCCGCTCGAGCACTGAAAGGTTGATCGCCATCAAGCCCCCGGGAAACTCCTCTTCGTGACAACCCTAGGATTGTCGTCGTGAGGACAGATTGGCGTCAAACACCCCCCTACCATGGATATCGAAGAGACGCAGAGTGGCGGCCCGTCGCCTTGACGATGGCGCCTGCGCTCAACACGTCAGACCCCTACCCGGAGACTGCTCTTGGACACCACCTTTCCCCGCCTGATGCTGGAGCACGCGAAAACGCGGCCGGATGCACCGGCGCTGCGCGAGAAGGCCTACGGGATCTGGCAGACCACCGGCTGGAAGGCGCTGGCCGAGGAAGTGCGGGCTCTGGCCTGTGGGCTGGCCGAGGCCGGGTTCGCGCGGGGGCAGCACATCGTCATCGTGGGCGACAACCGGCCCCGCCTGTACGCCTGCATGCTGGCGGCGCAGTCGCTGGGCGGCATCCCGGTGCCGCTGTACCAAGACGCCGTGGGCGCGGAGATGGTCTTCCCGATCAACAACGCCGAGGTGGCGTTTGCGGTGGCAGAAGACCAGGAGCAGGTCGACAAGCTGATCGAGATTCGTGAGAAGTGCCCGCAGCTCACCCGCATCTGGTACGACAACCCACGGGGCCTGCGCAACTACCGCGAGGATGGGCTGGACTCGCTGGACGCGCTGATGGAACAGGGTCGGGCCCGCGCTGAGCGCGAGCCGGGCTTCTACGATGCCGCCGTGGCCCAGGTGCAGCCCGGTGACGTCGCCGCGATGTTCTTCACCTCCGGCACCACTGGCAACCCCAAAGGCGTGGTGCACACCCACCAAACCTTGCTGGACCGCGCCCGCGCTGGCGCCGACTTCGACAAGCTCCGCGCGCAGGAGGAAGTGCTTGCCTACCTGCCGCCGGCCTGGATCGGCCAGAACATCTTCAGCTATGCCCAGTGGCTGGCCTGCGGCTATGTCGTGAACTGCCCGGAGTCAGCGGCAACGGTCACCATCGACATGAAGGAGATCGGCCCGACCTACTACTTTGCGCCACCACGGGTCTTCGAGGGGCTGCTGACCAGCGTGACCATCCGCATGGAAGACGCCGGCGCCGTCAAGAAGTGGCTCTACAAGACCTTCATGGCCGTGGCGCGCCGCGTCGGCCCTGACCGGCTGGATGGCAAGCCGGTGTCCTTCGTGGACAACCTGTTGTGGAAGCTGGGTGACCTCTTCGTCTATGGGCCGCTGCGCAACACGCTGGGCCTGTCCCGGGTGCGGGTGGCCTACACGGCCGGCGAGGCCATCGGGCCGGACCTGTTCACCTTCTTCCGTTCCATCGGCATCAACTTGAAGCAGCTCTACGGGTCCACCGAGACCGCGGTGTTCGTCTGCCTGCAGCCCGACCACGAGGCCCGTGCCGACACCGTGGGCGTGCCCATTGCCGGGGTGGAGATCAAGTTGGCCGACAACGGCGAGATCCTGGTCAAGAGTGCGGGCCTGCTCAAGGGCTACTACAAGAACCCTGAGGCCACGGCCGAGGTGCTCACGGCCGACGGTTGGTACCACACAGGCGATGCCGGCTTCCTGGACGCGCACGGGCACTTGAAGATCATCGACCGCGCCAAGGACGTGGGCCGCATCATGGGCGGCGCGAACGACGGGGCGATGTTCGCGCCCAAGTATGTGGAGAACAAGCTCAAGTTCTTCCCGCATATCAAGGAGGCGGTGGCCTTCGGCGACCGGCGTGAGAAGGTTTGCGCCTTCATCAACATCGACTTCGAGGCCGTGGGCAACTGGGCCGAGCGGCGAAATCTGCCTTATGCCGGCTACACCGACCTGGCGTGCAAGCCCGAGGTGCTGGAACTGATCCGCGAATGCGTGGAGAAGGTCAATGCCGACCTGGCGCAGGATGAGAAGCTGGCAGGCAGCCAGATCAGCCGTTTCCTCGTGCTGCACAAGGAACTCGACGCCGACGACGGCGAACTCACGCGTACTCGCAAGGTGCGCCGCGGCTACATCGGCGACAAGTACCAGGTGCTGGTGGACGCGCTGTACGGCGGCAAGTCCGAGCAGTTCATCGAGACGGCCGTGAAGTTCGAGGATGGCCGCTCCGGCCGCGTCAGCGCCACGCTGAAGATCATCGACGCCAAGACCTTCGGCAGCGTCAGGAAGGCGGCCTGAGCATGAACGGCAAGCAAATCGGGGACGTGATCCTCGACGTCAAGAACATCTCGCTGGCCTTTGGCGGGGTGAAGGCGCTGACCGATATCAGCTTCGACGTGCGCGAGCACGAGGTGCGCGCCATCATCGGCCCCAACGGTGCGGGCAAGAGCTCCATGCTCAACTGCATCAACGGCGTGTACACCCCGCAGCAGGGCACCATCACCTTCCGCGGCAAGACCTTCGGCCACATGAACAGCCGCCAGGTGGCCGAGATGGGCGTCGCGCGCACCTTCCAGAACCTCGCGCTGTTCAAGGGCATGAACGTGATCGACAACATCATGTCCGGCCGCAATCTGAAGATGAAGACCAACATCTTCCAGCAGGCCTTCCGGTTCGGCGCTGCCGAGCGCGAGGAGGTGGAACACCGCGCCTTCGTCGAGCACATCATCGACTTCCTGGAGATCCAGCCCTACCGCAAGACGCCAGTGGGCCGCTTGCCCTACGGCCTGCAAAAGCGGGTGGACCTGGGCCGCGCGCTGGCGATGGAGCCGCAGGTGCTGCTGCTGGACGAACCCATGGCCGGCATGAACGTCGAGGAGAAGCAGGACATGTGCCGCTTCGTGCTCGACGTCAACGACGAGTTCGGCACCACCATCGTGCTGATCGAGCACGACATGGGCGTGGT
>CAYSOD010000013.1:19391-21500 GCA_964432385.1 uncultured Rubrivivax sp. | reverse complement strand
CACGGACTCCAGCCGTTTCAGACTCAGCACTCCCAGCCTTGGCTGAGCCAGCAGCCGCTGCCGGTCGGACTCAGGCCACGTCATGGTTGCGCATGAGCGTGCTCTTGCCGAAGAGACTCTCGATCAGGTCCACGGCAAGCACCGCCGTTCGATTTCTGACATCGAGTGCCGGATTCAGTTCCATCACGTCGAGGCTACCGAGCCGGCCCGAGTCGTAGATCATCTCCATGCACAGCTGTGCTTCTCGGTATGTGGGGCCTCCGGGAACCAGTGTGCCAACACCCGGTGCGATAGTCGGATCCAGGAAATCGACGTCGAAACTGACGTGCAGGTGGGTGTTGGCATCCATGGTCGCCAGCGCCAGTTCCATCGTGTGGCGCATGCCCATTTCGTCGATGTAGCGCATGTCGAATACCTCGACGCCCATCGCGTGCACGAAGCGCTTTTCGCCAGGGTCGACACTGCGAATGCCGATCTGGCGCATCACCTTGGGTGAGATCGCTGGCGCCAGGCCACCTATCTCAATCAGTTCTCGTGGACCGTGTCCACAAAGGCACGCGACAGGCATGCCGTGTAGATTGCCGCTAGGGGTCAGTGCGCTCGTGTTGAAGTCGGCATGTGCATCCAGCCACAGAACCCGCAACCGCTTGTTCGACGCGCGGCAATGCTGCGCGACAGCGCTGATGCTTCCAATGGACAGGCAGTGATCTCCACCCAGCAGGATGGGCAACGCGCCGTTCGCCAGCTCGGAAGCGACTGTGAGGTGAACCGCCTGAACCCAGGCAATGACCTCGGCGAGGTGTCTGTACCCGCCTCTCGGCGGCTGGCATGGATTGGGCGGGCCCTGGAGGTTTCCACGGTCAAGCACGTGCACGCCGTGCGACTCGAGTGCCATCTGAAGGCCAGCGACGCGCAGTGCCTCCGGCCCCATGCTGGATCCGCGTGTGCCCGCCCCGATGTCGGTCGGTGCGCCGATCAGGCTGACTGATCTCATGAGATCAAGCCGCGCGGCGCAGTTGGCGGCGACCGCGCATGGCGCCGCCCCACAGATCCTTCGGGTCGTCCAGCTCGGGGACGAGGTCAATCCGCCTGCGCAGGTCTGGATGCTCCTTTAACAGTTCGTGCAGGAGGCACAGCGTCGAGAAGTCCTCCAGGGCAAAGCCCACTGAATCGAATAGCGTGACGTCGGACTCTCTCAAACGACCTGGCGCCTGACCCCGGACGATGTCTGCAAACTCGGTCACGGGGTAGTCGGGGCCCATCTGCTGGACTTCGCCTTCGATGCGCGACTGCGGTTCGAACTCCACGATCACACGCAGATCAGGCCGTCGCATGATGTCTGGGTGGAGTTCGGTCTTTCCAGGGCAGTCGCCGCCGACGGCGTTCAGGTGCATTCCCGGTCGCACGAGTACCGATGTGAGGACTACTGCGCGACGCTTATCAGCGGTCACTGTGGTGACGATGTCCGCGCCGCTGCAGGCTTCAGCCACCGAGCCGCTGACGACGAGGGTGGCCACGGAGGTCTCGTCAATCGCCGACAGGTTCGTCCGCAGCTTTGACGTAGCAGCCGGATCGGTGTCAAACAGCCGCAGCTCTCTCACCCCGAGCATGTGGCAGAACGCGACAGCCTGGAACTCGCTCTGCGCACCATTGCCAATCAGTGCCATTGCGGTCGGGTTGGGTCGCGCAAGCCATCTTGCCGCCAGCGCAGACATTGCCGCGGTGCGCAGTGCGGTAGATAACGTCAGTTCCGAGAGCATGAGCGGGTAGCCGGTCCCCACATCGGCCAGCACGCCGAACGCAGTGACCGTCAGCAGACCGGCATCCGTGTTGCAGGGATGGCCGTTGACGTACTTGAAGGAGTACAGGTGTCCGTCGCTTGTCGGCATCAGTTCGATGACGCCATCTGCCGAGTGGCTGGCTAACCGTGCGCTTTTCTCGAACGAGCCCCATCGCCGGTAGTCGTCCTCTATCCTTTTGGCCAGCCGGCCAATGAACTCGCCCACCCCCACGCGCTGGAGCAGGCGTTGCATGTCGGTAACGCCGATGTAGTCAACCATGTAGAGTTACTTGAACATCTTCGGTAGGGTGCCGTTTGCCGCTAGTCCC
>CAYSOD010000013.1:0-19291 GCA_964432385.1 uncultured Rubrivivax sp. | reverse complement strand
GGATGCGCGCATCTACTCAAGACCAGGGGTCATCGTCCCAGGGCCACAAGGGCCGCTGCAGGCGCTTGAACGGCAGTTGGGTCACATCGGCCACGCACACGCCGGGTGAGTCCAGCGTGAGGCTGTGTGGCGTGATGGCCTCGAAGTGCGCCTTGAAGTGCTGCGCTGACTTGACCAGGATGACACGCTGGCGCCAAAGATCAATGCCCAGGTCGCCAAAAATGGAAGGACCATAGGTCTGCCACCGGTTCTCGGCCAGCAGCAACTCACCCTGCGCGAAGCGCAGGGCCACCGCGCGCCCCATGGGCACCACCGTGTCGCCGCCGAGAACGATCTTGGCGGCTGGATCGATCGCCGTGACCGTCACGTCCAGGTCCAATGGCGGTCCCGAAAGCGGACACGCCTTGCCGCCGATGCGCATCGTCAGACGGGCACCCAGGCCCGCGTCGATGGCGCATCGCACCGCCAGTGGATCGATGAACACGCCCGCGGCGATGCGGTCGATGCCCGCGTCGATCAGGGCCTTCAAGACATAGGTAGCGTCGCCGGGCGACCCGCCACCGGGGTTGTCGGCCATCTCGGCCAGGACCAAGGGACCATGGGTTGCATCATCCCAAGTCCTTGCCGTCGCCACCGCTTCGTCCATGGGGTGGACCGCATCGGCGCACTGCCCGCGCAGTTCGAACAGTTCTTGGCCCAGGCGCTCGGCGAGTTCGGCGCCGCGAGGCGCGTTGTCGTCGGTGATGACAATCACCTGGGTGCCGAGCAGTGGGATATCGGCGCGCCGAAAGCCATGCACGATGCTGATCGAGAGTACGCCGTCGCGGCCTTCCAGGCTGCGCATGCGCGCCACGAAGCTCTTCATCGGCTCGCGCTGCGTCTGGAACACATCGGCCATACGGCAATTGAAGACTGAAGTCACCGGTCGGACTTCTTGCCGCGCGGTGCGCAGCAGCAGGTCGATCAACTCGCGTCCGCGCGCACGAATGTCGATGTGCGGGTTCTCGCGGTAGCACATCAATATCGCGTTGTCGTACATGGCTGGCGAGAGGTGCGAATGGGGGTCGAGTTCGGAGCCAACTACAACGCCGGGCCCCACAATGGCGCGCACGCGGGCGATGAGATCGCCTTCGCAGTCGTCGTAACCCTGAGCGACCATGCCGCCGTGCAGGTTGAGCGCCACGATGTCCACAGGCCCGGCGGCGCGCAGGCGATCGAGCAACTCGTCGCGCAGCGCTTCGTAGGCATCGCGGCGAACTGCTGCGCCAGGGTGGGCCTCACAGTACAGGCCCCCCACCACGTCCAGTCCGAGCTCGCGGGCGTAGATCGCCATGTCGCTGCCGCGTACCGGGTCGCACACCTCGTCGCCCCGCAGGATGCCGCCTTCCGTGAAGCTCTCCAGACCGACCGGGATGGGTGAAAACGTGTTCGTCTCAGTGTTGATGCCGCCGAAGAAGAGTCGCATAGTGCTCCTTGGTATTGACTACATCAGTCCGCAAGGCGCAACCAGTCGCGCAGGACCGCAGCACGGTCCGCGCCCGGGGGGCGCGGCGCTTGCCCAGTGGATCCGGGTGTTCGCGAGAACTGCGGGACCGGTCCCGGCTGCGGCACGCCAAAGGCGCTGATCATCGCGCCGCGGGCCACGTTGTGCGGATGGCTTGCCACTTCGTCGAGGTCGAGGACGGGACTGACGCAAGCGTCGCTACCCTCGAAGTGCTCACACCAGGCTTGGCGGTCCTGCGAGCGAAACACGGCTGCCAGCCGCGCCTTCTGCGCGGGCCATAGCGCCGGGTCGTTCTGGGTGTCGAACAAGGAGTCGTGAAGCAGACCGAGCCGCTCACGCAAGGCCCGATAGAAGGGCGGCTCGATCGCACCCACGGCCAGCCAGCGCCCGTCAGCGCACTCATAGCAGCCGTAGTAGTGCGCGCCGCCGTCCAGCCAATTGGTTCCGCGAGGGCCGTTCCATCTGTCCTGCGAGCGCATCCATTGGAAGATGCCCATGAGGGCGATGCTGCCGTCAGCCATGGAAGCATCCACAACCTGGCCGCGGCCAGAACGTTTGGCTTCATGCAGCGCAGCCAAGACACCGAACAGCAGCAGCATGGCGCCGCCGCCAAAGTCACCCACCAAGTTCAGTGGAGGTACAGGCGGGCCGCCTGCTGGCCCGATGCTGGCCAGTGCACCGGACAGCGCGATGTAGTTGATGTCGTGCCCCGGCGCTGAGGCCAACGGCCCGGCCTGGCCCCACCCGGTCATCCGGCCGATGACGAGTTTCGGATTGCGCTCCAGCAGCACGGTTGGACCCAGGCCCAGCCGTTCGATCACACCCGGCCTGAAGCCCTCGACGAAGAGATCTGCCTTTGCGGCCAGTGCCAGCACCGTCTGCACATCAGCAGGCAGCTTGAGGTCGAGGGCGACCGAGCGACGGCCGCGCGCCAGGATGTCGGTCGGGTCATGCAGCGCGTTTGGCCGGTCCACCCGCACAACGTCTGCTCCGGCATCCGCCAGCAGAGCGCAAGCGAAAGGTGCGGGCCCGAGACCCGCCAACTCCAGCACGCGCAGGCCGGCCAGAGGGCCGTGGGTCATGGCACGGGATTCAGGCTGCCTTGCGGTACATGGTGACCACGCAGGCGCCGCCCAGGCCCAGGTTGTGCTGGAGCGCGATGCGTGCGCCTTCCACCTGGCGCGCTTCTGCCTGGCCGCGCAGTTGCCAGGTGAGTTCAGCACATTGCGCCAGGCCGGTTGCACCGAGCGGGTGTCCCTTGGACAGCAGTCCGCCCGAAGGGTTGGTGACGACGCGACCACCGTAGGTGTTGTCGCCATCCATGATGAACTTCTCGCCGCCGCCCTCAGGAGCCAGGCCCAGGGCTTCATAGGTCAGAAGTTCATTGGTGGTGAAGCAATCGTGCAACTCGCACACGTCGACTTCTTCCGGTCCGATACCCGCTTGTTCATATGCCAGGGCGGCTGCGTTACGCGCCATCTCAAAGCCGACCACGCGCATCATGCTGTGGCCCTGAATGGACTCCAGTGGGTCGGTGGTCATGGCCTGGGCCACGATCTCCACCGCACGGCTGCTCAGGCCCTTGCGCCGGGCATAGGCCTCGGAAACGATCACCGCAGCGGCCGCGCCGCACGTGGGCGGACAGCATTGGTAACGCGTGAGCGGACCATAGATCTGCTTGGAAGCCATCACCTCTTCAAGCGTTAGCTTGTCGCGGAAGATGGCATGCGGGTTGCGTGAGGCGTGATCGCGCGCCTTCACCGAAATCCTGCCGAAGGCTTCGTTGCTGGTGCCGAACTTGCGCTGATGCTCCTGCCCCGCGCTGCCAAAGAGCAGCGCGGCCATGGGCACCTGGTCGTTCCATTCGATGGTCTCGTGGGCGTGGGCGAGTTGCTGCCCCATGATGCTCGGCCGGTCGGTGGCCGTGACCCCGAGAGCACCGGGATTCATCTGCTCGAAGCCCAGGGCAAGGGCGACGTCGCACACGCCGTGCGCCACAGCCTGGCGCGCCAGGAAGAGGGCCGTCGAACCCGTCGCGCAGGCGTTGTTGACGTTGACGATGGGGATGCCCGTGAGCCCCACTTTGTACAACGCCTGCTGGCCGCTGGTGGAGTCGCCGTAGACAAAGCCCGCGTAGGCCTGCTGCACATCGGTGTAGTCCAAGCCGGCGTCCTTCAGTGCCAGGCGGGCGGCGTCTGCGCCCATGCTGTCGTAGGGCTCGCTGGCGCCAGGTTTCCTGAAAGGCACCATGCCGACACCGGCGACCCAGGCTGCAGTGTTTGCCTTCATCATTTTCAATCTCCAACGTGATCAAGTAAGGGACTCAACGGCAGGCGTTGCCTGGCCCGACAGCGCGCTTCGCATCAACTCTTGCGAGTAGATGTGCCGGGGTGCTTCCAGCACCTCGGCCGCGGCGCCTTGCTCGACGATCTGGCCGCGGAACATGACGGCCACATCGTCTGCCACATGCCGAATCACAGCCATGTCGTGGCTGATGAACAGGTAGCCAAGACGGTGCTCTCTCTGCAGGTCCATCAGCAGATTCAGGATCTGCGCCTGCACCGACAGATCCAGTGCCGAGGTCGGTTCATCCAGCACGAGCAACTGCGGGCTGGCGGCCAGGGCGCGGGCGATGGCGATTCGCTGACGCTGGCCACCCGAGAGTTCGTGCGGAAGGCTACCCAGCGCATCTCTCGGCAAGCCCACCTGGTCGGCCATGCTCTCGGCCACCCCAGCGCTGGGCCGGCCAGCGATCACCAGGGGCTCTGTGATCAGATCGCGCGTGCGCATGCGGGGATCGAGCGAGCTCTGCGGGTCCTGGAACACGATCTGCATGCCTATTTGCGCCTGCAGACGTTGCCTGGGTGTCATGCGCGTGATGTCCCGCCCCAGGAAGTGCAGCGACCCCATGCTCACCGGCACCAACCCCATCACGGCCTTGGCCAGCGTGCTCTTGCCGCAACCGGACTCGCCCACGATGCCGAGCGTGCGACCCGGTTCTATCGACAGTGTCACGTCGCCGACGGCGGGCGAGCGGCGCGAGGCGTAGCGCACTGAGACCTTGTCCAGCGCCAGCAGCTGAGCCGTCACGCGGACTCTCCTTCGACGTTGATCGGCTGGCTCAACCAGCATGCCGCGGCGCCTGCAGACGGCTGGGTTGGCAGGGGTGGTACTTCGCCACAACGATCAAAGGCTGAAGCGCATCGTGATCGAAAAGCACAGCCCGACGAGGCCGGACCACCAGGCGGCAGTGCGTTCAAGCGGGCCTTCGGTTGAAGCCGGCCCGGCAGCCCATCGAGCAGCGCCCGCGTGTAGGGATGCCGGGGCGCATCCAGCACCGCAGCCGTCCGTCCGCGTTCGACAATGCGTCCGGCGTACATCACGTACATCGTCTCGCTGGCGCGTCGAATGACGCCGATGTCGTGTGAGATCAGCAACACCGCCGTACCGCGCTCTCTGGCCAGCGTCAGAAGCAGCGACAGCACCTGGGCCTGCACGGTGACATCGAGGGCTGTTGTCGGCTCGTCGGCGACGATCAGTGCAGGCTTGCACGAAAAGGCCATCGCAATCAGCACTCGTTGACGCATTCCGCCGCTGAGTTGGTGCGGCCAGGCCTCAAAGACATCTTGCGGCGTTTCAATGCGCACGTTGGCAAGCAACTCCAGCGCCAGCGCCTTGGCGGCCGCCGCATCGGGTTGAGCGTGGCGCTTTATGACATCGACCAGCTGGCGCCCGACGCGCATGGTCGGATTCAAGGCGGTCATGGGCTCCTGGAAGACATAGGCAATCTGCGACCCGCGCAGCGACGAGAGCGCATCCTCGTTTGCTCCGATCAAGTTCTGCCCACGCCACAGGACCTGGCCTGATGCGGCTTCACAGCCCCTGGGCAGCAAGCCTGCGATGGCACTGCCCAGCATGGACTTGCCTGAACCCGACTCGCCCACGAGTCCCGCGATCTCGCCCTCGCCAACCTGCAGAGAGACGCTGTCAAGAATCTTGTGGGCCGCGCCTTTCCGCCGGGCCACGACGTTTAGCTCTTCGACGATCAGGAGCGGGTTTTCCATGATCCGATGATGTATTGACCGAACGGTCGTTCAATCATAGCATCGCCAGCAGTTCTCGTCGATGGCCAGCCCCCTTGTGCCCAGGCGGGACACGCAAGCAAGACTTTCAGCCTATGTCTGGAGGACCCGGTAACCATGCTTGATATGACCGATGCTGCGCAAGGGCAGGGCTCAACGCAGCAGCCACCCCCACTGCGCGGGCTTGATCAACCGAATCGGGCGGCAGAGCGAGCCCGCTACATCGCAGAAGTCTTTGCTGCACACCACCGCGCGTTGCGCTCATTTCTCTCCCGTTTGCTGCGCAACGAGGACGACATCGCCGACACGGTGCAAGATGTTTTCTTGCGCATCGCTCAGCTGCCAGACCCCTCAAGACTGGATCTGAATCCGCGCGCTTACCTCTTCCGTACGGCCGAGCGGCTGGTGATCGACCGTGTGCGGCGCGACGCCTTTCGTCAGGTGCACGCTCACGGTCCGCTGGAAGACGTCGATGTCGAACAACCCAGCCCGTCCGTGGAGAGCCAGGTGCACTGGCGACGCGCCATGGGGCAAATCGTGCAGCAGTTGGAGCACGCCGGAGCGCGCACTGCGAAGGTGGTCGAGATGAGCTGCCTGCACGACCTGACCCACCCCGAAATCGCCGACCGCCTCGGAGTAACGACACGGACGGTGGAGCGCTGCATGCAGCGCGCACGGCAGGTTTGTGAACCTTTCTACATCGCGGCTTGACTGCCGCCCCACCCGGAGACCCTCATGAATCAGGATCGATACACCAAGACCCCCGTAGCTGCCGCCATTGGGGCTGCCCTGCTCTTGATGGCAGGAACCGAATCGGGACATGCGCAATCTGCCCCTCAGCCAGCTGCCGCCGACGAGACGCAACCCCAACAGGTCACCATCTCGGCGCGCAAACGTACTGAACGTGCCATCGACGTCCCGTTGTCCATCAGCGTGATCACTGGGAACGAACTTCAAGATCGTGGGGCCATCCGCCTGTCAGAGGCTGCTGTGCCTAACGTGGTGTTTCTGGGGCCGGAAAACAATGCAGTGCCCAACTTCTCCGTTCGCGGTGTGCAGAGCCAGAACCGGGCGAACATCGGTTTTGACAGCGGCATCGGCGTCTACGTCGACGGCGTCTTCATGGGTCGCGGTGCTGCTTTCAATCTGGAAACCTTCGACATCGAGCGTGTAGAGTTTCTGCGCGGACCTCAGGGCACGCTGTTCGGCAAGAACTCCATCGCCGGCGCCATCAGCGTCGTGACGCGCGAGCCCTCCAAGAAGTTCGAGGCCACAGCAAGTGCAGACCTCGGAAGCTTGAACCTGCGCCGATTGAGCGGCTATCTGAGCACACCGCTGGGATCGGACACCGTACGAGCCAGCGTGGCGGTCTATTCCGGCAAGCGCGACGGCTACATGAACAACGTGGCCACGGGCACCAAGAATGGTGACGAGGACGTGACCAGCGCGCGCGCCAAGATCGTGATCAAGCCTTCGTCAGCCCTGGACCTGACGATCGCGGCTGATCACTTGAAGGACAAGTCCGTGGCCCCTTCACCCAACATCGTGTCAGGCTACGGCGCGATTGCCGGAGGCAATGACTTCACTGCCAACGAGAACCTGCCCACGCTGGCCAATCGCACCGTCCAGGGCGTGGGAGGCACCATCAACTACGACCTCGGCAGCGGGTTGAAGCTGACCTCCATCACGAGCGTGCGCAAGCTCGACACTACGCGGACATCAGACACCGATGTGGGGCCCGCGAATATCGTCGCTTCTGCAAGTACCTCGGTCCAGAAGCAATGGAGCCAGGAGCTTCGGATCGCCACCAGCCGCAAGGCAGCCCTGGAGTATGTGGCTGGGTTGTACTTCTACGAGCAAAAAGCAAGCGGTACGTCTTTGAGCACCTTCGGGCCTGCGGCTCCGGTGCTGAGCGTGATCCGAAACACGACGGGCAACACCTTCGGTGACATCAACTCGAAGACCGGTGCGGTGTTTGGCAACGTCGATTGGAACGTCAGCGAGCGGGTGACTTTGACTGGCGGCCTGCGATACACGAGCGAGAAGAAGACCCTGGCTTATCAGCAGGTGGTCACCTTCCCGGCATTCCTGGCCCCTTCCATCCCGCTGGAGAACGACAGCCTGAGCACCAGCAACGTGACGCCCTTGCTGAGTGCGCGCTTCCGTATCGATCGCGACACGATCGCCTACGGAACCTACAGCAAAGGATTCCGCAGCGGAGGGTGGAACGTCGACAACATCACGGCCGGGGGCCCGACGAGCTTCAAACAGACCCGCTTCAACGATGAGAGCATGGCGAACTTCGAGGTCGGCGTGAAGGGGGCGATGCTCGGCGGTATGCTGAACTTGGGCGCCGCGGCATTCCGCATGAACTATGACGACATCCAGGTCACGCAACAGGTGCAGGTGCTGGGTGGCGGCGGTGCCGTCGTGGGTATCGTGACCAACGGCGGCAAGGCCAAGAGCGAGGGCATCGAACTGGAAGCTACGCTGCGCCCGACGTCTGCACTGCGACTCTCAGCGGGGGTCGGTTACGTCGATGCGCGCTACACCGACTATGTTGATACCAGCCGAGGCACACCGGTCAGCTTCAACGGCAATCAGCTCAACAATGCACCCCGCATTACGGCCAACCTGTCCGTCGCGTACTCGCTCCCATTACCTGTCGGTTCCTTGACGCTGCGACTGGACGGTAGGCACGCCGATGGCTATTTCGTCGGCCGAGAGAACCTGGCGTCACAGTGGATCCCGGGATACGACCTCTTCAATGGTCGGGTCAGTCTCGCTGGGGAGAGTGGCCGCTGGGAACTGGCGCTCTACTCGAACAACCTCTTCGACAAGCGTTACATCGTCGCCAAGGTGCCAGGAGGCTTCGCGGCGCCTGTTGGCGCCGGAACAAACCAGACGATCAGCTACGGACGCCCGCGCTCCTATGGCATCGTGGGAACCTTCACGTTCTGACAAGCCAACGAATGCGGGTGTTCACGGCCACCTTGGGTACGGAGACCGACACGTCATCGCCCATCCCCACGGGCTGGCGTGCTTTCGAAGACACCATGCTGTGGAGGCCCGGGCAACACCCGGACCAGCCTACCGAAGCCACCGGACCGCTGTGGGCTTGTCGTCGCCGAGCGCGGGAGAGCGGTTGGACGGTGGTGGAGGGGACTTGCGCTTACGCGATGCCCGGCGGTCCGGTACCGCAGCCGGTTTACGAGGGCCTGCGCGACGAAATCCTCGAGCAGCTTCGTCAGGCTCTGCCGGTGGACATCGTCGCGCTGGGGCTGCATGGTGCGATGGTCGCCGACAGCACCGAAGACTGCGAGGGGGATCTGCTCACGCATGTCCGTGCGCTCGTAGGCCCGGAGGTTGCTGTTGGTGCGGAGCTGGACTGCCACGCTCACCTCACGCAGCGCATGCAGGACAAGGCCGACGTGCTGGTGTTCTTCAAGGAGTACCCGCACACCGACTACGTCGAGTGCGGCGAGCAGCTATTGGACTTGCTGGAGCGCACACGACGCAGAGAGTTGCGCCCAGTGATGCACGCGCGTCACTGCCACATGGCGGCGGGGTTCCCCACCCGCACGCCGCCGGTGAAGGCCTTCGTGCAGCGCATGCGCGAGCGAGAGCGGGATGCCGTGCTGTCGGTGTCGTTGGTCCATGGTTTTTCAGGTGCTGACGTGCTCGACATGGGCGCGCAAGTGCTGGTGGTGACCGATGGCGATGCGGCGTTGGCACGCCAGGTGTCGGACGAACTCGCGAACGAGGCTTTTGCAATGCGCGAGACGCTGCGCACGCGACGTTCGCCGATGGAAGAAGTGCTGACGCAGGCACTGGCCCATCCAGCAAGGCCCGTCATCCTGGCCGACGTGGATGACAACCCGGGTGGCGGGGCGGCGGGAGACAACACGGACGTTCTTCGCCTGCTACTGGATCGCGGTGCGAAAGACAGTTGCGTCGGTCCCCTATGGGATCCGATGGCAGTGCGCATGTGCTTCGATGCTGGCGTCGGCGCGCGCCTGGCTTTACGTATCGGCGGCAAGGTGGGACAGGATTCCGGCACACCGCTGGACGTCAAGGCTACGGTCACCGCATTGCGAGAGAACCATGCGCAGCAGATAGGCCAGGTTTTCGCCCCGCTTGGTGATTGCGCAGCGGTCGCATTTGAGGGCATCGAGGTTGTTCTGTGCAGCATCCGTGACCAAGCCTACGATCCCTCGCTGTTCAGCGGCTTGGGGATCGACTGCACCCGTCGTCGCTTCATCGTCCTGAAGTCGGCCCAGCAGTTCCACATCGGCTTTGATGCGGTTAGCGAACATGTGTTCACCCTGCGAAGACCGGCACGTGGCGGCGCTGTGTTTCAGCGCATCCGCCGCCCGATGTGGCCCTTCGATGAACTGACGGAGTTGCCTAAGACATGAACCGAAACAGACCAATCATCGGCGTCACTGCCGAGATTGAGCACCATGAAGAATGGCGGCCACCACGGGCTGGATACATGTTGGACGCCACAACATGTGACACGCTGCGCTCGATCGGTGCGACGCCCGTTATCTTGCCCTGCGAGATGGATGCAGTCGATGACTACCTCGACATGTGCGACGGGATCCTCATCAGCGGTGGCGGATATCAATTTCGAGTGCCGCAGTTGTTCCAGCTTGACGGGAGCGAGCCGCCCGAAAAGGAGCGACGATTCCTCTTCGAGTCCCGGTTGGTGCAGCGTTGCATCACGCAGGATAAGGCCACGCTCGGCATTTGCGGTGGGTTCCAGGTTCTCAATCAGGTCACGGGTGGTCAGTTGATCGTCTCCCTGGCCGACCAGCGCGCTGAGTGGTCGGGACATTGCCAGGCAGGCGCACGCAAGACCGCACACCCTGTGTCACCTGTCGCAGGAACGAGGTTCGCTGCGATCGTTGGCGCGACGGATTTCGAGACAAACTCGCTGCATCGGCAGGGCGTCATCCAGGTCGGCTCGGACGCTGTGGTGGCCGGGCTCGCGCCGGATGGCATCGTCGAGGCCATCGAGGTTCCTGACCGGCGCTTTGTGATCGGCGTGCAGTGGCACCCCGAATTCCTGCTCAGCGATCCGGAGCGACGCTTGTTCTCCGCATTCATCGATGCGTCACGTGCTTGACGCCATTCGCGCTCTGCGCACCGTGGGTGCTGGCTTGCTGGCGGCGTTGTTGTTTGCAGGTTGCGATGTGTCAGACATCCCGGCGGACCCGCGCCGTGTCACGATGGCCGTCTCGCGAGATATCTCGACACTGGACCCTGCGGCGACATTCGTCATCAGCAATCAACTCGCGATCAACCTCGCCTACGAGAAGCTCGTGGTGGCCGAGGTCGCCGATGGCAAGCCAACGGGACGCTTCTTGGGTCAGCTCGCCGAGCGGTGGACCTCCAGTGACGATGGACTGCAGTGGACCTTTTACCTGCACCCCGGCCACCGCTTCGATGATGGCAGCGAAGTCACGGCCGAGGCTGTGAAGTTTTCCTTCGAGCGCACGCTCAAGCTCAAGGCACCGCCATCGCAGTTTCTGTTCTTCCTGCGCAGCGTCGAGGCCGTGGCGCCACATGAAGTGCGCTTCACGCTGCGCACGCCCGTGCCGTTCTTCCTGGAAGTGCTGGCCGTGCCCACGGCCAGCATCGTCAACCCAAAAGTGCTGGCGCAGGCCAACGGTGCCGACTTGGGCAGCCGCTGGTTGTCGACTAATACGGCGGGCAGCGGCCCCTACCGCGTGTCGCGTTTTGAGAAGGGCCAGCGGGTCACTTTGACGCCAAACCCCCACGCCACGCGCCAGCCGGAGTACTTCAACGAAGTCAACTTCATGACCGTGAAGGACGACGCCACGCGCGTTATTCAGCTGGCCAAGGGGGCGATCGACATCGTCGACCCGGTGTCAGGTACATCGGATGCCTGGGTGGCGGCCCAGCCGGGCCTGGATGTCGTCACCAGTCTGTCGCCGACCGTCGCCTTCTTGCACATGAACAACGAGCGACCGCTGTTCCGAGACGTGCGCGTACGCCGGGCTGTCTCCCTTGCCATCGATCGCGAGCTCATCGGCAAGGCGATTTACCAAGGTCGTGCCAGCCTGCTGCGTGGCGTGCTGCCGGCCGGCGTTTCTGGGCACGACGCGGAATTGCCCCTGCCAGTGCACGACCCTGAGGCCGCTCGGGCGCTGTTGCGCGAGGCAGGCGTGGCGCCGGGCACGCCAGTCAAGTTCACGGTCGTTGGCGATGGCAGCGGTACCTCGCCATTGGCCCTGGCTATCAGCGCTCAGCTTGAGGCCGTGGGCCTGAAGGTCGTCATCGAGCGGATATCCACTGCGGCACGCACCAAGATCATGAAAGGCGACTTTGACATCACCACGCAGTCGATCAACCTCGACTTCCCCGATCCGTCCATCGTCTTTAACTTCGTCTACAACTCGGCCATGATCGGTGGCGCCAACTTCCCGCGCTATCGCAATGCGAGCGTCGACAAGCTGATCGGGCAGGCCGACCGCACGATCGACCGCGAGGCCCGCGCCGCGCTGTACCAGCAGGCGCAACGCATCGTTCTGGACGAGATGCCCACGGTCGTGCTGTTCCAACTCGGCTGGCAGCGCGCCATCGGCCGCGACATCCAGGGCGTGAACTACAACTTCTCGCAGCCGACCTTCTACAACTTCGAGAGCATGCGTCGCGCGGGCGGGAGAGTGACCGAGCGGTGAACTGGGCAGGTGCTTAAGGGTCGCGCGGGTTGGCCTGAAGCTGATGGTGGGCAGCATGGGCGGCACTTCGCTGGTCGTAGCACCCGCGTGGCTAGTAGTCGCCCAAGTTTGTACTTGCGTGTGCCTCGATGTACCGCTGCTGCTGGCCCGAGGCCGTCCTCGTGCGCGTCAGCCGCGAGAAGCAAGGCTGCGACCGTGGTGCGAGGCTTGGTGCTGGACGCCACTGCGCTGATCACCACAAGCAAGCAGCTACGTGCCGTCTGCGGCGCCGGCGGCACCGCGAAGGACGGTGTGATTGAGGTGCAGGTGGACTGCCACTTCTGTACCGTCGACGTGGTCACGTTGAGGAAACCGGCAAAGACCGATTGGCTCATCTTCGCTTTCTTGATGCGCGTCAAGCGACATCCAGAACTGACCCAGATCTCCTTCAATGCACCGTCTTCGATCAACGCGTCCAACTTGCTGGTGCTGGCTTTCTGCAACGTCCCCCCAATAACCTGGGCATGGGCAACTTTTTCCATCCGAGAAGTTTGTGCCGGGATCAATCTTCTGTCGCCGCGCTATTGTCTCTGGCCGAGTTTTCGTCTGCTGCTGTTGCATCGCCGCGCAGAGGTTCGTTTCGAAGAGATTCCTCCAGCGAAGGGACTGCAGGGCTGAGGAAGGCAATGCTGGCCAGAAACAGCCCGATGCGCCAAGCTGCACCTTGCGCGGCGCCGTCCGAACTGCACAACTGGATGCCCACCCAGCGGGCGTACGCCTTGGCTTGACTTGCTGACGTACCAGGTGGGGGCAGGCGCTTGATCTTGATTGCACGCGCGCGCGGTGTTCTGAACCAGTGCGGCAGCTTGGTGTCGAGGGGGTCAACACGTCGGAGGGTCAACACAACATGATCTGGTACGAGACCCGAGAGGTCCAGCAGCTTCAGGAACCGGCGGGCCTCTTTTTCATCCTTCTCGCCACGAAAACACACGTCGAGACGGCGAAGGTTGAATCGCGTTGTCGCGATATGGAGGGCTTCCCGCAACAGGCCTGGATGCTCGTCAGCGGCTTGTTCCAGGCGCAGTGAGAGCGTCTCGAGGGCTTCAACTGATGCACGATGAAGGTCTACATGGGGAGCCGGTACCGGCTTGATCAACAACGCTTGCGATGAGGCAGGCGCATTCATTCCGAATGCCGCTGCGTAAAGCCGGGCACCATCGAGCCAAACCTGCGTTTGCGCTTTGCTCAGCGACAGCGTCTTCGCCACCGAGCCAACCCCGTCCGCGTTCGGTCCCCCGTGATCGATCCGGTTGTAAAGGTGCAGCACTTTGGCGATCGTCCCTAGAAGACCTGTGCCCCGGAATCGAACTGGGGGAGCCTTCGACCTCTTGCGCCATGGAGATACCTCTGGGCCTGGAGGAGGCGGCACAGACTCGGGCTTGCTGTCCGGGTGCTCGATGCGGGGCTGATGACCAACGATCACGCCATGAGGTCCGTGCTGAAGCCATTCATATACGGTTGAACGACTGCGGTCCGTGAGCCTTTGCCACACCGGCGCCGGCGTGGTGGTCGCGCATCGCATTGCCGTGGCCGCCAGAAACAGGTCTGCAACGTGAATGTAGTGCTCGAGGCTTGTGCTGGGAGTGCTGTGTCCAAGGATCCGGGCCACCACGTGGCTGTAGGCTCGAGATGGGCCGTGGACTGCTCCGCATAGCTGAATCCGCAGCCGGCGGGCCATTCGGAGCTCTTGGCAAAGAGCGGGCATCGAGGTGAGCATCCCCGACAGCTCTGGGTAGTCGGGCGATCTGAGCTTCAGCCAAAGCCACGTTCCACACGAGTGCCGCAAGTGGTGTAGAACCAGTCGGGGCTCATTGGTCACGGCATGGACGGCCTGCATCACTCGGTCCACGGTCCTGCCTGGAGATGCAGCATCGTGTACGGCGCCGGGAAGCCCCAGAAGCCGCATCTGACGGGTCTCGGACCCGTTTGTTGTTGTACGGTTTGGGGCTCGCAATTGGATCCACTGGCGCAAGACTGAGCGCTCTTGCATGGTCATCAGTGCATCGATGCGAATCGTCCGAGTCGAACTCGGGGTTTTCAGGCTGTGGGTGGGGTATCGGCGCACATGAAGATACATGCCGCCATGGTCGTGTATGTCGCACAGGCGCAAGCCGAATATCTCGCCGCGTCTGAGGCCGCATCGAAATGACAGTATCAGCACAACTTGACTGATCATCGTCGCGGCCAGATTTGCACCCAACTGGAGTTGCTGACGCAGCCAAGCTTGAGCGCGCAGATATTCGTCGACCGAGATGACGGTCGCGTCCACAGGCATCAAGGCGCCGCCCTCTCCGAAAGTGCCGCGGGGATCGCGCAGTGGTTTGAAGTTGTGTTTAAGAACCAGATGATCGTGAAACAGGCGCAGGCCCCGTGCGATCTTTTCGACGGGTTCGCCGGCCTCGCATGCGTCCAGGATCACGCGGTAGAGCTCGTCCAGCTCGTCAAGCCCAAGACTGCTGACCTGCCTGGTTCCCAGGTAGCCCAGCAGTCTTGGTGCGGCCAGCAGGAATGGCTCGGCCAGCGCCCTCAAGCCTATGCCGATCTCTTTGTTGCGCGGTGGAGTCTCGAGTGCGCCGCAAAGCCAGCCCATATAGAGGTGGCTGTAGTGGCTCGATGCCGAGTCGCGCAACAGATTCTTCACGAGCATGATCGCCTGGGCGTGATCGCCTGACGAAAGCATGGCGCGAGCGTCTTGAAGCCACTCATGCTCTGCACAGGCGGCTTGCCACAGCTCAGCCTCGGCGTCCAGTTCATGAGGCTCAGGTGCTGATGGCGTGCCGCCTGGGTTGCGCAACGCGCCTGGCTCGCTCTGGGGTGGATGGCCAATGAGGCGTGTCCAGCATCTTGAAGTCAGGCTGTGCGTGGCGAATGTCCGACTCATCGCATGCAAGTCAACTGGTGCGGACTTCAGTGCCCAAAGGCTCCTTGCTGACGCCAGCAGGTCCGTGATGTCCCTGGGCAGCTGTGCCTTGGCTACACCCGCGTTAGAAAGCAGCCCCCTAACGACGTCCCTTGTTTCCTTGAAGGGGCAGACTGACTTTTCCCTGCCACGTTTCTGAAGGAGTAGGTCTGTTGCCGGATCGCACCACCATCGCTGCAAGTGGTGATTGCCCAACCCCTCGAAGGGCATGAGGAAATCCACGAAGGCGTGGCCGCTGTCTGTTCGCTCCACATTCAGACTGCCGCCTTCGATCATCGAGTGCAGACGTGTCAGCTTGCCGCGATCGACCAGTGCACCGTTGCAAACGGCTGAAAGCAGGGTAATTGCCCAGAGCTTGGCGGGGTCCTTGGGAAGGTCTTGGCTCAGCGTGTCGTTCAGCGCTCGACGCCAGGCTTGTGCCTTCGCGATTTCCCCCGCGGTGGAGCTCGAAAACGGACTCGGGGGTGGACGCAGGATTGATGAGACCCAGGTCGGCGCAATACTCATGCCTTGAGACCGCAGACGCTTGCCCACGCGATGGAGCAGATACAGCTGCTGTGCGGCTGAATTACAGGTCAACTCCTTTTTTGCCACTCGCGCCAGCAACAGCGCTTCAAGCTCGCGAGCACTTCGTTCATCAGCCGCCCCTGCCGGAGTCCGTCCGCCAAGGAGCACAGCGTGAGGGTTCGGCTGACTCAGGAGCCAATCGCGCAACGCCGGGATGGCCTGCCGGTCCGCGTCGATGCTGCGAGCCTGGACGTCTTTCCAGGCTCGATCGACAATGCTGCCGTCGTCTTTGGTGGTCTGTGGACTGGACGTCATGAGCCAGGGCCTTTATGGGTGGCTGAAGTCATTCAAGGTTTGGCCAACCTGGAAGGAACAGATTCGAGTCCGAGGGCACTCGACATCCTTTGCAGGCGGGAGCTCAGTTCGCTGATGTGAAGTTCGAAGGCGAAGGTGCTGTGCATATGGACCGGGCTTTGTCCGGTGCCGGCGTGGCCGAGTAACCCGTCGATTGCTTGCTGAGAACAACCGTCTTTCAGCAACCATGTCCGCAGGTACGCGCGGGTGAAATTCGCGGCAGCGCACAAACCGTGACGTGCAAGTTCGCGAGCAATCCAGCTAGGGCTCACAGGTCGGGCCGTCGGCTTGACGTTGTGGTCATCCCAGTCGGAGTAGGCCCGCTGCGCTCGCGTGAGATTGCTTGTCGACAGCCCTGCGGGTTGCCATCGCCACATCTCCTGTTCGTGGGCTGCGAGGTGCGCGAACTGCTGCTGCAGGGGACTTGTGATCAGCAGTGGGCGCGAGCGTGCTTCGTACTGGTCATCCTTTTCGGTGACGCACACGACGATGGGTTCACGGCCCATGGCCTTGTCGCAGGCAAGGAAGTGATTGAGCAGCGTATCGGGCCGTAGCGTTGGCCTGATGCCTGTAAGAAGGCCCTGCATCACTGCCGTGTACAGGATGTAGGCGCGGTGATACCGGTGCCATGCGCCTCGACTTCGTTCGGGCGTGCGTGCAAGTTCGGATCTAAGGCTGGCGATCAACTGCCGCAGTGCGTCTGTCGTGACGATGAGCCTGGCGCCAATCGATCCGGACGATGCGGTGTGATCGCTGCTGGATGGTGACTTCAGGGGTCGTCTCGCTTCGCTGGCCATGCGTCGGATTGCCCTGGCATACGCCTGGGCCAACTGTTGCGTTTGGTGCTGGGTGTAGTGAAGACGAGCTTGTCCCTTGTAGCTATGGTCGCCACAGACCAGGGCGACGCCAACTTCGTCAAGGCCAGCGCGCGATAGCATCGCTGGCAGCTTTCTCGACACCTTGACGGTCGTGAGTCTTGGCCTGGACGCAGAGTCGAGCCGTTGGTTTGTTTCCAGCAGGATTTGTTCGACCCGGTCCTCAAGACTAATTGGGCTCTCGCTGAAAACTGCGCCACCAATCTCAACGTCCTTGCCACGTTGATGCTCCAAGAGTGCTGCACCCAAGCCTGCCGTGTCGGGCAGCAACAGGTAAGTCTGGGCGGCATCTGCGCACTGGCTGAAGCCTTCAGGAGGCTCTGAAACGTAGGCAGGAACCACTGCTGGCACGGCAATGCCCGCGCATTCGCCGGTTTCTGCATCGACAAGAACTGCTCGGGTGGTCAATGGCTCGTGGCGCTCGACCATGGACGCCAGCGTCGAGGTCCACATGGTGCGGGTTGTGCGGGCGCCTTCCGCCGTACACCCGCACATCAGCATGTACTGAAGCAGTAGCCCGGCCTCCTTTGATACGGACGCATGTTCTGCGTTCTCTGTTTCCGCGCTTGTTATGGCATCCTGCAGCGCTGCCACTTCGAGCGGGGTCAGTTGGCTTTTGTCCCAGTAGATGCGCTGAGACACCGCATCTATGGCTTGGCGTATGGCCCACAGGCGATGGATGCCGCCCGGAAAGTCTTCGATCGGGAACAGTTCCAGGACCGGACGCAAGTCCTCGCCAGGGGCAAGATCCATCGCCGCCCGATCTGCTGCTGTCAGCCTATCGAGGGTGTCGTCTCGGACGCTTACGCGGGTGACCGTACGGGTGGGTACGTCTTCGTCGCCGGAGTCAGCCTCGGGCGGTTCAAACAAGATATGCGGTTCAGTGTTGAGATGGATGAATCCGGGGACGGTCCTGCGCGCTCCGCCACCGCCTCCCCCGCCTTGACGCCTGGGCCTGAGCGGTCTGCCTTCGAAGTAATTCTTGAAGTCCTCGAAGTAACTGGTCAGGGCAACGACTCGCTGCCTGGCCGGCTCGTCGCTGTGCTGCTTGATGAGCCGGTCTTTTGCCGCGACCACTTCAAGTGAAAACCGGTCCAGTCGGGTCTCGTAAGGAAGGCTTTCCAGCAGAGCGTCGAATGGTGGGTAGCTGAACTTCCGAATGGCCAACCCTAACGCTGCTGCGGGACGCGGCCAAGCCGGCCACTCGTTGGGCTTGTCGTACTCCATGTACGCCGCCAGCGTGCAGTGTTCATGGCGTGCTTGGGCCTGACTACAGAAAAAATGCCACTGCAACAGTCGAAATGTTCGCCCCGCCCGTGTCAGGCCATGGGTGGGCCGCCCAGGGTCGGGATCGCTGTGGTGTCGAATCCAGATGGCACCCGCCACAGGGTGTCGGTTGATGCCGTGCCTCATCAAGACGTGGTGGCTCGCGTGGCGTGGCTCCTTGACGAAGTCCTCCAGTGCTGAGCTCGCCGTCGATTGCAGCCTCCCGGCCCAGCGGGCTGCATCGATCCAGGCAGGGGTGTCGCCGGTCCAGTCGTCAGCCCAGGCGTCGACGCCGTTGTGGAACTCCGGTGTCGACAGCAGGCTCAGCAAGTTCTGAAGGCATCGCTGATGACCCAGCAGCCGGGGGTGTGCATTGAGCAGCCAGAAGAGCCGGCAAAGCGCCTGCCTATTGACGCCGTCGCGTTCGGCTGCTCGGAGTACTTCTTGAAAGATCCCAGAGCTCGCGGGCGCGATCGTGTCCTGCTGATCCAACGCCTCATCGGGGGCAGGCCCAAGGTCGTTGGCAGACATCACTTGGAGGCCTCGGGATGCCAGTACGGCTTCAGGGCGGCAGGGCTGATGCCGGTTGCCGAGGCGAATGCTCGGAACCCTGGTGCTCTCAGCACGTCTACCCCAGCTTGGATCAGGGCTTCATGAAGTCTGACCATCGAGGCAACGTGCCCAGGCCTGGGTCGATGGAAGGCTGACATGATCAGCTCCTCGTGGGCCAGGGCCATAAGCTTGTCTTCTCTGCTCAGGGTCTTGGAGGTGATGATGGTGGCCGGCAGTGTCTGGTCATGAAGAACGAGTCGGCGCGCCAAGGTGAGCGCCCTGCCAGTTCCCAGGTGCACCAAGCGACCCTTGTTCAACCAAAGCGTCAGGTGCAGGTTCCGCACAGTCCAGTCCTGCAAGGCTGGTGAATAGCGGTCGGCCTGTATCGAGACCTCGGTCAGGATGTCGTTCTGGGCCAGGAACTCTCTTATCTCGTCGTCGATGCCGTCGATCTCGCTGAGCTTGATGGCTCGCACTTCTCT
>CAYSOD010000012.1:7813-22215 GCA_964432385.1 uncultured Rubrivivax sp. | reverse complement strand
GGTGGCTGACGCTGAACTGCTGGAAATCGACCGCTACGCACTGGCCCGCGCCGCGCAGCTGCAAACCGACATTCTGGCGCACTACGAGAAGTACGAATTCCACCCCGTGGTGGCCAAGCTGCAGGTGTACTGCTCGGAAGACCTGGGGGCCTTCTACCTGGACGTGCTGAAGGACCGCCTGTACACCACGGCGCCCAAGTCGCTGGCCCGTCGCAGCGCGCAGACGGCGCTGTGGCACCTGACGCACGCCATGCTGCGCTGGATGGCGCCGTTCTTGAGCTTCACCGCCGAGGAGGCCTGGGCCGTGTTCTCACCCGGCAGTGCGTCGGGCACCATCTTCACCGAAACCTTCTGGGACTTTGGCGGCCAGGCCGCGCAGGGCCTGACAGCACGGGTGAGCGGAGAAAGCGAGGCCGAACAGGCACTGCTGGCGCGCTGGGCACGCATCCGCGAGATCCGCGATGCGGTCAACAAGGAGATCGAGGCCGTGCGCACGGCCGGCGGCGTGGGCTCCTCGCTGCAGGCCAACGTGACCGTGCACGCAGGCCCGGCAGACTGCGCCCTGCTGGAAAGTCTCGGTGAGGACCTGAAGTTCGTCTTCATCACCTCGGCGGCGCGGGTCACCCCGCTGGCCGAGGGCGACGCCCTGCGGGTCGAGGCCGTGCCCTCCACGTCCGTGAAGTGTGAACGCTGCTGGCACTGGCGTGACGATGTGGGCCAGGACGAAGCCCACCCCACGATCTGTGGCCGTTGCGTGAGCAACCTCCACGGCGCGGGCGAAGTGCGCCAGATCGCCTGAGATGACAGAGCCCCCAAGCTCACTGCGCTCGCTGCCCCCCAGGGGAGCGCCGGCGATGAACGCCACCTCCAGGAGCGCCTGACATGGCCCCCAAGTCCAAGCCCTCCTCCGGCCCCAGCCTCGCGCTGTGGCTGGCCCTGGCCGTGCTGGTGATCCTGCTCGACCAGATCACCAAGACACTGATCATCGGCACCTTCAAGCTGGGCGACACGCAGCCCGTGTGGAGCTTCTTCAACCTGGTCAGGGTGCACAACAGCGGCGCGGCGTTCTCCTTCCTGGCCGGTGCCTCGGGTTGGCAGCGCTGGTTCTTCGTCGGCCTGGGGCTGGCCGCCTCGGCCTTCATCATCTGGATGATCCGCAGCCACCCCACGCAAAAGCTCTTCTGCTTCGCCGTCACCATGATCATGGGCGGGGCCCTGGGCAACGTCATCGACCGCCTGATTCATGGCTACGTGGTCGACTTCCTGCAGTTCCGCTTCAGCATCCTGGAGCCGCTGTTCCACGGCGGCTATTTCCCCAGCTTCAACATAGCCGACAGCGCCATCACGCTGGGGGCGATCTGCGTGGTGCTGGACGAAATCCTGCGGGTACGCCGGGCGAAGTAGGTTCAGGTTTTCACCATTGACCCGCCCAGCGGGTCTTGTGCATGATGGTTTTCCAACTCAAACGGAGATCCCATGCGCCTGACTCGCCGTCACTTTTCTCTTGGCCTGGCCGGGGCCAGCCTGGGCCTGGGTACGCACCTGTCTTGGGCTCAATCCTTCCCATCCAAACCGCTGAAGATGATCGTGCCCTTCCCAGCAGGCGGCACCACCGACGTGGTAGCTCGCCTGGTGGCGCAGCGCATGAGCGAGAGCATGGGCCAGCCCGTGGTGGTGGAAAACCGCGGCGGTGCGGGTGGCGCCATCGGCGCGGATGCGGTGGCCAAGTCGGCCCCCGATGGCCACACGCTGCTGATGCACAACCTGACCTTCCCGATGACCTCGGTGGCGCAGACGCTGGCCAACCGCTCGCCGTTCAACGTCGACACCGACTTTGCAGGCGTGTCCATCTCGGTCTACGTGCCCTTCATGTGGACGGCCCACCCCAGCGTACCGGCCAAAGACTTGCGCGAGCTGGGTCAACTGCTGCGGGCGCAGAAGCTGCCCTACAACTACGGCTCCACCGGCCCGGGGTCGGCCATGCACGTGCAGGGCGAGGCCTTCAAGAGGGCGGCCGGTGTGGACATGCAGCATGTGCCCTTCCGTGGCGCGGCACCGCTGAAGCAGGACCTGCTGGCCGGGCGCATCCAGGTCGGCGGCGACCAGTTGTCGACCTCGCTGGCCGAAATCAAGGCCGGCACGCTCAAGGCCCTAGCCACCACGGCTTCCAGGCGGGTGGCCGGCCTGCCCGATGTGCCTACCGTGCGCGAGTTGGGCTTTCCGAGTCTGGAGCTCGAGGGCTGGAACGGCCTGTTCGTGCCAGGCAAGACCCCGCGTGAGATCGTCGACCGCCTTCAGCGCGAAGCCGCCGCCGCGGTGCGCCACCCCGAGGTCTCACGCCGCCTGATCGAACTCGGCGCCGAGCCCGTGGGCTCCGGTGCTGCAGCCCAGGATGAGATCCTCAAGCGGCAGATGGATCAGTTCCGGCCTGTGATTCGGGAGATGAACATCGAGAGCTGAGGGGGCTGGGTCCGGCCAGGTACTCCAGCACCTGCGCGAGCGGCACGACATCGGCGAACTGCCGGTCCATGTCGAACAGCGAGATCGCATGCGAAATCGGGATGCGGTCGAACACCGCCTCCTGAGGGACGATGGTGCGGAAGTTCCAGGAAGATGCATCGAACACCGTGGCCCGGATGCAATTGCTGGTGGCGCCGCCAGCCACGATCACGGTGTCGATGCCGCGCTCCACCAGGTACCCCAGCAGGGGGGTTCCGTGAAAACCGCTGGGCTTCTTCTTCACGAATTCGATGTCGGCCGGGCCAGGCACGAGTTGGGGTACCAGTTGGGCCCCGACGGTGCCCGCCAGACACCAGTGCTCTGAGTTCAGCAGATCCCGCTTGCGACGGTACACCCCCATGTCGGCGCCGTTGGGATCCAGTTCAAAGCGGGTGAAGAAGCAGGGGACAGCGCGCGCCTGCGCCGCGCTGACCAACTGCGCAATCGCCTCGACGGCGGCCCGCCCCACCTCGCCGCAGGACGAAGGCCAGGCCGCATCGTTGCCCCGCTCTCCCACCATGTACTTCTGAGCATCGATGACCACCACGGCAGGTCGCTGCCCGAATCCCATGCGGCGGCCGAATTTGCCGCGCGCAATGACTGCCAGATCCTGCTCGCTCAAGTAGCTTTGCCAAGGTGTCATGGCGATGGGCCTTTCCCTTTGAAGTTCGTCTGCTGATCCGCCACCTGGCGTGTCATCGGCCATCAGGCGATGACCTGGTCAGCGCGCAGGCTCGCAATGTCTTCGGCGCAGTAGCCGTGCTGCGCGAGGATTTCTTCCGAGTGCTGCGCGAAAACCGGTGCAGCGCGGGGTGCTGGCGCCGCGCCACCGTCGAGACGGAAAGCCCCCGACAACCCGCGGTAGCTGCCGACCAGAGGATGGTGGAAGCGGGTCATGATTTCCTCGGCCTGCACCTGCGGGTCGTCGAACATGTCCTCAACCTGGCGCACGGCAGCGCAAGGCACCTGCTCGCCAAAGATCTGCTCCCACTCCAGCGCCGTGTGAGCCTGCAACGCGGCACGTATGCGCGGCACCAGTTCATGAGGATGGTGTGCCCGCTTGCGCACGCTGTCGTAGCGCGTGTCGGTGGCCAGCTCGGGCAATCCGATCAGTTCGCACAAGGCCGTCCAGAAGTGGGGGGTGTTGGCAGAGATGTAGAGGTTACCCGCTCGCGTGGGATGCAGCCCGGTGATGCCCCCTGAGCGCATGTCGCGGTAAGTCTCCCGGCCCTCGTCCTGCGCCCACACCAGGCGGCTGGATTGCATCGCCAGCGCACTGCGCAGCAAGGAAATCGCGACGTACTGGCCCGCGCCGGTCTTTTCCCGCTGGTAAAGCGCGGAGCCGATGCGCGCGGCCATCAACGCCGCAGCGTAGTAATCAACCACCGAGCCGTACACGATCTCGGGCGCATCAGCGCTGCCCTGCATCGCGCAGATGCCCGTCATGGATTGCATGACCTGGTCGTAGCCGGCGCGGTCTTTCAGCGGACCCCTCTCGCCATACCCGCTGACCGCGCAATAGATCAGCCGCGGATGGATGCCGGCCAGCGTCTCATAGTCGATGCCCAGCCGGGCGGGTACAGCGGGGCGGAAGTTGTGGACCAGCACATCAGCGTCGCGCACGAGACGCCGCAGCACCGCCAGCCCCTCGGGGCGCTTCAGATCGAGTGCCAGCGCGCGCTTGCCGCGGTTGACACCCAGGAACGCCCGGCTCTCACTCGGGAGGGTGGACGGGTACTTGCGCAGGTTGTCCCCCTGCGGCGGCTCGATCTTGATGACGTCCGCTCCCTGGTCGGCCAGCAGCGTGCACCCATAAGGCGCGGCAATGTAGCCGCTCAAGTCCAGCACGCGAACGCCGGCCAGGGGCTGCCCGGCAGTGGTGCGCTCTGGGCTCGCTGCGATGGTTCCAGGTGGCGTCATGTCGTGAGCGTTCATTCCTTGAGTCCCGTAGTGGTGGGCGCGGGCAACGTGGACAACCCCATCAAACACGGGACGAGGTCCGCTTGGCGTTGGAACAGATCAATCACCGGGCTCCTCGGGGACTGACGACCCCGGGATCAGATCCTCGAGCACCTCCAAGACCCTGGGCAGATTCTCAAGAACGTGGGACTCGGTCACCGCGGCCGCCGCATGGAAGTTCCTGGACGCAATGTGGCCGGTGATCTTCTGATGCTCCAGATGCGCAGTGGCCATGGATCCCTTCTTGCGCAGCAGCGCATGGCGCAGCGGCTCTGCGGTCTCGTTGAGCACCATCAGGGATTGCTCCAACATCTCGTTGCCGCAGGCGCGCACGATGTGCTGATGAAACACCACGTTTTCCTGCAGGTACAAGCTGGTGCGACCTTCAGCGAGATGCGTCTGCATCTGCCGATTGGAGGCTTCGAGGCTCCGGATCAATGCATCCAAGAGTCCGTCTTCCAACCCGGCCAAGGCCTCCACACTCATCCGCTCCAAGACGCTGCGCAAACGGTAAAGATCCCCGACAGATTTGCGCGTATAGCCCCGCACCCTGAATCCACGCCGCTCCCGATGGGTGACCAGGCCGCGCAGTTCGAGTACCCGCAAAGCTTCGCGCACCGGCCCGCGGCTGGTGCCATAGGTCTGCTCCAGGGCTTCCTCCCTGAGGGGGGAGCCCAGCGGGTGCCGCCCGTCCATGATCCCCTTGCGGATCTGCAGCATCAGACGTGATGCCTTGGTTTGGCTCGCCAGGTCGTCAATGGAAATTGTCAACAAAATGCCTTGGCCTTCGTTCAGGTTCAGGACATCAATCGGGTTGTTCTATTGTGGCAGCGTACCCGAAGTTGTATATTGGGCAAGACAAAATTGTAGACAACAAGACTGCCCATGCCTGTGCGCCCGTTGTTCGCCGATCTGCCGCGGCCGGCTGGCGAGACCTTGCCGCTGGCTTGGGGATGGGAGTCTCAGGGCGTTGGCATGCTGGCGTCCATCGAGCCGCACGGTGCGGCAGCCGCGGCGATGCTGGTCAAGGCCGGTCGCCGGGTGAACCTGGACCTGCCGCTGCACTTCCCGCTGTCTCTGTTGCCCCCACGTGCGCATCGCATACGCGAGGCGCCCAGCCATGAACTCGACGTCAGCACCTACGAGGGGTTGCCGATCCGTGACGACAGCGTCAGGTTCTTCCCCCAGGCCTCCTCGCAGTGGGACAGCCTGGCCCATGTGGGAGATCCGGTGCACGGTTTCTATGGTGGGACGCAGAGCGCCGACATTCACCTTGCAGACGGCTCGCGCAACGGCGTGGACCGTTACGCCGAGTTCGGTATCTTCACGCGCGGTTGCTATGTCGACCTGCCCGCCTTCTTTGCAAGCCAGGGGCGGCCGTGGTCGCCGGTGGGTTCACAAACCTGCGCCGCCGATGACCTGCGCGCGGCGCTGGCCCACAGCGATATCCAGCCCCAGGCTGGCGATGTGCTGTGCGTGCGCACCGGATGGCTGGCTGCGTTCCGTGCAGCGGACGCCGCCGGCAGAGCGGCCCTCTTTCTCAAACGCGATTACTCGGGCCTGGCAGGTGATCTGGCCATGTGGGAACTGCTCTGGGACGCCGGCTTCGCCGCCGTGGCCAGTGATTGCGTGACGGTGGAGGTGTGGCCCCTGCGGCAGGGCCAACCCAGCCTGCACCTGGCCATCGCGCGATTGGGACTCGTCCTGGGGGAAATGTTCGACCTCGATGCCCTGGACGTCGCCGTCCGTGAGGAAGGCCGCAACACCTTTCTGTTCGTGTCCAAACCCCTCAATCTTCGAGGCGGCATCGGATCGCCCCCCAACGCCATGGCCGTGTTCTAGCTCAAGACCGCAGGCTGCGGCCGGGCCCGCGCAGCAGCCCCTGCCCTTCACCACCGCCCTCAACCCGCAAGGAGTCCCTTCATGACCATCCTGACCAGCCGCCGCAGTTTCCTGTCCATCGCGGCCACCTCCGTAGGCGCCCCACTCGTGGCGCGTGCACAGTCTTCCCCCACGACCCTGCGCATGGGCCATGTCACCGCAGCTGGATCGGTGTTTGACCAGGGTGCCAAACGCTTTGCCGAACTGCTGGAGCAGAAGACCGGCGGCGCGGTCAAGGTGAACGTGTTCGCCGGCGGTCAACTGGGGCAGGAACGTGAGGTGATGGAGGGCATGCCGCTGGGCATCGTTGACCTGCACATCTTCGGCACCTCCACCCTGACCTCCATCGCGCCTGAAATCGGCGACAGCGACCTGCCCTTCCTGTATGCCTCGAAAGCGCACGCCGACAAGTGTCTTGAGGGATCCGTGGGCGACCAGTGGCTCAAGCTCCTGGAGCCGCGAGGCATCAAGGGCTTGGGCTGGGGCGCGGGAGGTTTCCGGTCTTGCCTCAACTCGAAAAAGCCCATTGCCAAGAAGGAAGACTTTGCCGGCATGAAGTTCCGCGTCGCGGGCGGCCCGGTCTTCATCGGGATGTTCAAGGCGCTGGGAGCAAGCGCGATCCAGATGAACTGGGGCGAGGTCTACACCGCCGTGCAGCAAGGGGTGATCGACGGCCTGGAGTGCCCGCCCAACGTCGCGCTGAGCTCCAAGCTCAACGAAGTGGCGAAGTTCGCGACGCTGGACGAACACACCTACTCGGCGCTGGTGTTCGGCATGGCCGATCCGGCCTACAAGAGACTCAACGCCGCCCAGCAGAAGGCCGCCGTCGAAGCGGGTCGCGAAGCCGGGCGCTTCATGCGTGACCTGGCCGCGAAGCTGGACGCCGACGCCTCCACTGAACTGCGCGCCAAGGGCGTACGGGTCGACAACATCGACAAGGGGCCACTGATTGCTGCGATGGACCCGGTCTACAAGGATCTCGTCAAGAACGCCAAGGTCGTGGCTGAAGTCAGGGCAACCAGAGTGTGATCTCGACATGCTGATCGCATTGCTGGTCGGGGCGTTCATCGTTCTGGTGGCGATGGGCATCCCCATCGCGTACTCGATGGGGATCGCCTCCATCTTCTTCCTGCTCGCGGAGGGAAGGCTGCCGCTGGCCTTGGTGGCGCAGCGCTTGTTCGCCGGGATCGATTCCTTCCCGCTGATGGCAGTGCCTTTCTTCATCTTCGCCGGGCTCTTGATGGACAGCGGCGGCATCTCGGCGCGGCTGGTGGCACTGGCGCGGGTGCTGATCGGCCATGTACGCGGCGGCCTCGCCATGGTGGTGATGCTGGCCGAGGTCTTTTTTTCCGGCATTTCCGGATCGACCACTGCCGACATCTCGGCGATCGGCTCGACCATGATCCCCGCGATGCGGCGTGCCGGCTATTCCCCGCAGCGTGCGGCGGCCATCGTGGCTGCGGCCTCGTCCATGGGCGTCCTGATTCCGCCCTGCATCATGATGGTCGTGCTGGGCAGCCTGGTGAACATCTCGATAGGCCGGCTGTTCGTGGCAGGGTTCCTGCCCGCAGCCGTGATGGTGATCGGCCTGATGGCGCTGATCGTGGTTCAGGCGCGCCGCGGCATCCTGCCCCCTAGCGAATCGCGGGCGCCGCAAGGCGCTGGCTGGCGCGCCTTCAAGGACAGCGCGCTGGCGCTGCTGCTGCCGGTCATCATCTTCGGCGGCATCTTGCTGGGCATCGCCACACCGACCGAAATCGCCGCCGTTGCCGCGGTCTACGCCCTGCTGGTGAGCGTCTTCATCTACAAGGAGGTGGATGCCCGGGGCCTGTGGAAAGTGGCCGAGTCGACCATTGTCCTGACCGGGGCGGCCATGCTGTTGATCGGGCTGGCCATGACCTTCTCCTGGATTCTGGCCAGCCAACAGACGCCCGCGGCCATTGCCCAGTTGATGCTGTCCATTGGCGGGGGCGGCACGGGTTTTCTGATGGTCAGCGTCGTTGTCTTCCTGATCGCTGGCGTCTTTCTCGAGGGGCTGCCGGCGTTGATCATCCTGATGCCGATCCTGCTGCCAGTGGCCGAGCGGATGGGGGTCGACCCGCTTCATTTCGGCATCCTGGCCATCGGCACGGTCGGCGTGGGCATTTTTCTGCCGCCCATCGGCATCGGCCTGCTGCTGTCTGCCGCGATCGCCGGAGCCAGCCTGGGCAGCGTCTCCCGCATCTTCACGCCCTATCTGCTCGTGCTGATCGCCTCGCTGATCGTCATCGCGCTTTTCCCATCGATCACGCTGATCCTGCCTCGCCTGCTGTTGGATTGATCATGCGCGCACTGGTCATGATTCCCGAGTTTTTGTACCGAGCCGCGGCGGCCACAGGTATCGCCGCTCTGGTAGCGATGACCTCGATCGTCTGCCTGAACATCGGCGCAAGGGCCATCTTCAACGCCAGCTTTTCCTGGAGCGAAGAGTTGGCGCGCTTTCTGATGATCTGGGCAGCGCTGTGTGGCGTGGCGATGGCCGTGAGGCGCGGGGCGCATTTCCGGATGGACCTGGCCGCACAGTTCGGGGTCGCCTCCCGCTGGATGGAAAAGTTGCCCGCACTGGCCGCGATCGTCATCGGTTTGTTGTTGGCCGTTCAGGGCAAGGTCCTGGTCGGCTTGGCTGCAGCACAACTCGCCACAGCCACCCAGATGCCCATGAGTTACCCGTACATGGCGCTGCCGGTCTCGGGTGTGCTCATGGTGATCTTCGGCATCGAGGCCTTGCTCGGGAAGAGCCCGGCGCCGGCGTCGCACGGGGCTTCAGAACCGGAATAGTCCCCTGCGGGGCAGACCCACAACGAGGATGAGAACCCAAGTGCGAGATTTCGTCGGCTACGGCCAGAACCCTCCACAGGCGCGCTGGCCGGGTGACGCGCGCATCGCCCTGCAGTTCGCCATCAACTACGAGGAAGGTGCCGAGTGCAGCGCGGCTGACGGCGACCCGCGAAACGAAGTGGGGTTGACCGAGGCGATCGGTGGGCGCCTGCCTCCCGGCCAGCGCGACCTGGCTTTCGAGTCACTCTACGAGTACGGCAGTCGCGTGGGCATCTGGCGATTGCTGGATTTGTTCCGCCAGCGCTCGATCCCGGTGACGATGTTCGGCTGCGCGTTGGCTTTCGAGCGCAATCCCGCGGTGGCGGCTGCCGTGCGTGATGCTGGATACGACGTGTGCTGCCACGGGTGGCGCTGGATCGAGCCGTTCCGGCTGAGCGAGGCAGAGGAACGCGAGCACATTGCGCGCGCCGTGCAGTCCTTTGAGCGCACGACAGGCCAGCGCCCCTTGGGTTGGTACAGCCGCTTCGGCCCCAGCGAACACACGCGCAGGCTTCTGGTTGAGGAAGGTGGCTTTCTTTACGACGCTGACGCGTACAACGACGAGTTGCCCTACTGGACGACGGTCGCTGGACGGCAGCACCTGGTCGTGCCTTATTCGATGGACGCCAACGATGCCAAGTTTGCGCCACCCGCCACCTTCGCCACCGGCGAGGACTTCTTTCTGTATTTGAAGGAAACTTTCGACATGCTTTATGCGGAAGGGGAAGAGACTCCTCGCATCATGTCGGTGGGCCTGCATCCCCGCATGTCCGGGCGTCCGGCGCGCGCACTCGGACTGGCCCGCTTCGTCGACTACGCGCGCGCTCACAACCAGGTCTGGTTCTGCCGGCGCATCGACATCGCCCGGCACTGGCACGCGCAGCATCCCGCATCTGCGATCCCTTTCTCGCCCCCTTCACCGACCGTTTGACACGTCCTCGCCAAGGAGATGACCATGAAGTCCATTCGCATGCACACCCGTCGCCCGCTGCTCGCTGCCCCCCTGGCGGCGCTGACGGTGCTGCTGGCCGGCCTGGCCCCGCTGGCCCACGGCCAGGAGCGCTACCCCACCAAGCCGATACGCATGGTGATCGGCTTCGCCGCGGGGGGTCCCACCGACGTTGTCGCACGCAAACTGGCCCAGCGTCTGGAGCCCCTGCTGGGCCAGACCGTCATCGTCGACAACAAGCCGGGCGCCGCGACCACGATTGCTACCGCGGAAGTGGTACGGGCACAGCCCGACGGCCACACCCTGTATCTCACCGGCTCGGCGGCGCTGACGATCACGCCGCTGTCCATCCCCAACCTGCCCTTTGACGTCTCCCGTGACCTGATCCCGCTGGGCCTGATCGCCGCAGAGCGGTTTGCCATCGCCGTCCACCCTTCGGTGCGGGCCCGTTCCCTTCGGGAGTTGGCGGCTTTGGCCAAGGCCAACCCCGGCAAGATCAGCTATGCGAGTTCGGGCACCGGCAACATCGGCCACCTGACCGGAGAGATGTTCAACAAGCTCGCCGGCGTCGACCTGACGCACGTACCCTACAAGGGCGCCGCGCCTGCCATGCAGGACGTCCTGGCCGGCCACGTCGGCGTGCTGACGGCAGGTCTGGGAACGATGTATGAACAGCACAAACAGGGCAAGCTCTTCGTGCTGGCAGTGACGGACAAGGAGCGTTCCTCCACAGCCCCAGAGATCCCGACCTCTGCCGACGCGGGCTTCCCTGCACTCGTGGCCAACAGCGTGTTCGTGCTGCTCGCTCCAGCCAAGACGCCGACATCCGTCGTGTCCACACTGGACGGCGCCTTGCGCCGCGTATTGGCTTCCCCGGAGTTCCAGGCCGACCTGCGACAGGCCGCCGTTGAGGCCGTGACCGACATCGGCCCGGACGCGGCCAAGCGTTTCATCGACGGGGAAGTCAAGAAGTGGGCCGAACTCGTGCAGTCCAACAACATCCAGATGCGTTGATACGGATGCAGACGCAAGTCACCTCAGGAGAACAGCCTTGAAAACGATCCTGGGGCGAGAGGTACTGGACACGTTGGAGGAGCTCGTCGATCCACGCTGGACGGCCGTGCTGGCCATCGACATCCAGAACGACTTCTGCATCCCTGGCGGCCACTTCGCCCGCCACGGCAAGGACGTTGCAAGGATGGCGCCAGCGGTGTCGCGCATGGTGGAGTTCGTCGGCCGTGCGCAGGCCCTGGGCATGCGCACGATCTTCATCCGCCAGGCCTCGCTGCCCGACGGCCGGATGGACTCTCCAGCCTGGCTGCGCTTCAAGACCCGGGATGGCAAGACGCCTGACTACGCCCTGCCGGGAACCTGGGGCTGGCAATTCGTCGACGGTCTGCAGGTGGCCCCTGGCAACTGGGTGATCGAGAAGTTTCGGCCAGACGGCTTCCTGGGCACGCACCTGGACCAGGTGTTGCGAACACAGAACATCCAGAGCGTGATCATCGTGGGCACTACGACGGAGGGTTGTGTCGAGTCGACGGTACGCAGCGCGTCCTACCGCGACTATTACGTGGTGGTTGTCGAAGATGCGGTGGCCAGCCCGAATGCCGAACTGCACGAGGGGTCGCTGCGCCTGTTCCATGCGCGCTACCCCACCCATCACAGCGCACGCGTCCTCGAAGCGATCGAGCGCGCGCGCACCGCCGGAGCGGACGCATGAACGCTCAAGACACTTCCAAGCCCGGTCGGCCCGCCATGCCCTTGGCACTTGAACCGAAGACCGGCCGCCACGCCCGCTTGCGCGCTGCGCTCAACGGTACCGGCTTGTTGATGGCGCCTGGCGTGTTCGACTGCCTGACCGCCCGGCTGGCCGAACTCGCTGGCTTCAGGATGCTCTACATGACAGGCTCGGGCGTGTCCATCACGCGGCTGGGCGCGCCCGATGTGGCCCTGCTGTCCTTCGCCGAAATCCTGGATCAGGCCAAGCGCATTGCCGATGTCACCGCCTTGCCCGTGCTGGCGGATGTGGACACCGGCTATGGCGGGCCGCTGAACGTGATCCGTACCGTGCGCGAAATGGAACAGGCGGGCATCAGTGCGCTGCAAATCGAAGACCAGGACTGGCCCAAGCGTTGCGGCCATGAACCGGGGCGGCGCGTGGTCCCCATCGCCGAGATGGTCGGGCGCCTGCACGCCGCAGTCGACGCTCGGCGCGACCCTGACGTGCTGATCGTCGCGCGCACTGATGCACGATCCAGTGAGGGCATTGACGCGGCCATCGAGCGCGCCAACCTCTACGCCGAGGCAGGCGCCGATGTCCTGTTCGTCGAGTCACCGGAATCGGTGGAGGAGATGCAGCGGGTGGCACGCGAGGTGAAGGCCCCCACGCTGTCCAATCAAGTTGAAGGTGGCCGCACGCCCCTGTTGCCAGCCGCCGAACTCGAAGCGCTGGGCTATCGCATGGCCATCTACCCCAATTCGGTCACCCGTCTGTTTGCCTGCGCAGGACAGGAGTTGTTCGAAGAACTCCACCGCACCGGTTCCACGCAGGGCCTCAAGGGCCGGATGCTTGACCATCGGGGTTTGTGGGACCTCTTTGAGCACCCCGCCTTCATGCAACTCGAGCAGCGCTACGGCGCCCGGTCTGACGCGCCCTGAAATCTGTCAAGTTGCGCCTGAGGCTTTTGGGATGGGTGTCTTCGCCCTTGACGCTCAGGCACCGACCATCAGGCGGCGCGCTACGTCAAAGAGCCTGTCTTCACCGAAGGGCTTCCCCACCAATTGAGCCGCCACGGGCATGCCGTGTCTATCCAGTCCGATGGGCATCACCAGCACGGGCAACCCCAGGTAGCTGAAGGGCCGTGTGAGCCGGGTCAGTTGGGGCACCACTGAGAACACGGCGCTGCCCTGCTCCATGTCGGCTTCCGTTCGAAGGGGCACCGGCACCGGTAAGCACGGATAGATCAGCACATCAGCCTGGCTGAATGCGGCTGTGAGAAAGCGGTCCAGCAATCGGGCGCGCAAGGCAATGGCCTCCAGGTAACGCACCGCAGGCAGATGAAAGCCCGGCTCGGTGCGGGAGTAGACCGCGCGGGAATAGTCTTCTGCGTGTTGCGCCATCCACTGACCATGCAACGCAGCAGCTTCCACCTTGGAGATGGTGTCGCCCAGGGCGTACAGGGGTTCCATTTCCACGTCGCCGGTTTGGGCGAGGGGCCCGAACGCCCGGTCGCAACGGTCCAGGAAGGCTGAGAAGGCGGAGCCGACATCGGCAGCCAAGGTACCCCACCCCTGCAGCAGGCCCAGGCGCGTGGGGACAGCGCCGGTGTGTGCAGGGTCGCCAGCGGCCTGCTGCGGAGCTGTGGCACCAGGCTGTACCAGGCTGGAAGGGTCGGCAGGATCGGGCCCCGCGATGGCATCGAAGACCGCCTGGCAGCTTTCCACATCCCGGGCGAGGGGGCCGATGCAATCGAGCGAGAAAGCCCTGGGAAAGCAACCCGCACGGCTCACACGCCCGTAGGTCGGCTTGAGCCCCACGACACCGTTGACTGCCGCAGGAATGCGGATGGAACCCCCTGTGTCTGAACCCAGAGACGCGGCCACCACCCCCAGTGCCACCGCCACGCCCGATCCGCTGGACGAGCCCCCACCGATGCGTTGAGGATCCAGGGCATTGCAGCAATCGCCAAAGTGCGGGTTGTGGCCCGTGGGCCCGGCCACCATCTCGTTCAAGTTCAAGGGCCCCAAGTCAACCGTCCCGGCCCGCTCCAGCCGCGCCAACGCCGCCGCATCCTGCGCCGGCACAGGCAGATCGGTCGCCCGACTGCCCACTGTGGGCGCGCGCCCCAAGCGCTCGAAGCAATCCTTGTGGGCCAGCGGTATGCCGTGCAGCAGCCCGCGCCCGCGGCCGCTGGCCAGTTCTTGATCCAGCGTATGGGCACGCAACAGCGCCGCCTCGGCCTGCAGCTCGATGAAGGGACGGTGCACGTCCTGCACAGCGCGCGCCCGGCCGACGGCCAGCTGGGTCAGTTCCGTGACCGACAAGTCCTTGACCCGCAGGGCCGCGGCCATCTGGGGAATGGTCCAGCTCAAGGGATCGGATCCACGACCGACGCCCTGCGACTCCAGAGCGCCCGTGAGCCCATGTCCGCCGGGTGCAGGCGTCTGCGCTGGGGCTTCGCGCTGATAGCGGTCGGCCCACCGCAGAGCCACCTGGGCGAAATCTCCAGGCTGGTCCCATGCAGTGAGCAGGCCA